>JAHOYZ010000031.1 GCA_019038695.1 Candidatus Zixiibacteriota bacterium | reverse complement strand
GTGGTGGGGGGAGGATTTGAACCTCCGAAGGCTTCGCCGACAGATTTACAGTCTGTTCCCTTTGACCACTCGGGAACCCCACCAATATGGAAAGTATCGACCTTACGACCGAAACTCAGAGCACAATAAACATACTAAAGTCAAAAAATCAACCCCAATATTGCATAAACCTGGCAAATTCAGTCCCGGATATGAAATTTAGATCCTGTGTCGTTTTCGTGGCGGATTTCATCAACAGGTTCGTTGTGTCCCTCTCCGGCATACAGGCGATTAGGGGCATTGTAGACTAGGCCATCGCGCGATCCTATATTCTTGTACGCGTGAACCACACCTGGCGGAATAATCACTGTCGCCCAGTGATTCTCACCAAACTCCATCTCCGCGTATTTCCCGCTCGTCGAGGAGTTGTTTCTGTTGTCCCACAAGTACAAACGAAAGGTTGATGACCCCACAAAGCACAGCAAGTCGGTTTGCTCTCTATGCTCATGCGGGCCGCGCACCACTCCCTGACGAGTGAGAGAAACATAACTCATAACCGGATAAACGTTCTCATCCACCTCGTCTTGACGAAACAACTCGACCAGCCAACCCCGGTCATCATCGTGTCGCTTCAAATCGCGAACCTCGATCCCTTCTATTTCACATGGCATGAAAACAACTTCTCCTTGCTGCCTGATAGAAACTCTTTCAGTGCAACTTGCCAAAGGCGCATACGATTCAGTCCCAACTCATGCAAGCGCCTATTCTCCAGCGCTGATCTCTTTGGACGAGAGGCTGGGCTGTGATATTCTTCGCTGTTGCACGGTCGTACTTGGACTGGCATTCCCAGATATTTAAAAACCGTCTGCCCCAAACCATACCAGGACGTCTCCCCTTCTGATGAACAATGTACAACGCCTGTCAAGTCGCTTTCCAGTATGGTCCGAGTCTGACGCACAACATCAACAGTCCAGGTCGGATTGCCAATTTGGTCATCAACGATTTTTAGTGGTTCAATGATCTCACCACGCTGTACCGCTCGTTGCTGTTCGTAGCCCTTTTTGATTATTGTACGCACGAAGTTCCCACCCTGTTCTCCATAGAGCCACGCTAATCTAAGGACAACGTAATCACCAAGAATAGTTTCAACTCGTCTCTCCCCTTCAAGTTTGCTCTGTCCATACACCGTCCTCGGATCAGGAATATCTGATTCCACATAGGGCAATTTCATCTCACCATCGAAAACATAGTCGGTCGAATAATATATCATCCGGGCGTCAATTGCACTGCACGTTCGGGCTACGTTCTCAGCGCCGTCGGCATTAACTGCCATAGCTTGGTCACGGTCCGATTCACAACCGTCTACATCAGTGAAAGCCGCCGTATGAAGCACGGCCATCGGCCGTTGTTTTTCAATGGCACGTTTGACTGAATTGGCGTCAGTGAGATCGGCGTTTTCGATATCAATACCACTCACATCATAATAAGCCGAAAGACCTCGCATCAAATCGCTTCCCAACTGCCCGCGACAGCCCGTTACGAGTATCTTACGATCGGTCACCGTCTACCTCGGTGACAACATCCTGCAAATACTGGCGATAGGAACTAGTTCCCATCGTTTCCAGCAGCGCGTTCATCTGGTCGCGATTGATGAAATGCATTCTATAAGCGATTTCTTCGATACAAGCTATCTTCTGTCCCTGTCGTTTTTCTATCGTAGCGATAAAATTACTCGCGTCCAGCAGGCTCTCATGAGTCCCCGTATCGAGCCACGCGATACCTCGTCCCAACCGGACTACCTGAAGTTTACCACGTTCGAAATACGTTCGGTTGATGTCAGTTATTTCCAGCTCCCCTCGATCGGAGGGGCTCAGTCCCCTGGCAATCGAAACGACATCGTTGTCATAAAGATAAAGCCCAGTCACGGCGTAATTGGATTTCGGTTGTTGTGGCTTCTCTTCGATAGAAAGAATCCGTCCGTCATCATCAAACTCGGCCACTCCGTATCGCTCCGGGTCCTTGACATAGTAGCCAAAAACAAGCGCACCATCATCGAATGATTGAGCATCCCGGAGAAAATCATACACACCGTAGAATATATTATCTCCCAGAATAAGTGCGACGCCGTCATCACCAATAAACTCCTCGCCGATAAGAAATGCCTGCGCGATCCCTTCCGGCTTCTCCTGCACCTTATAACTGATATTGAGACCCAGTTGGTGCCCGTCACCGAATAGTTGCTCGAACTTGGGCATGTCCTGCGGTGTGGATATAATCAATATCTCCGTGATCCCAAATAACATCAGCGTGGACAGCGGATAGTAGATCATCGGCTTATCATAGATCGGCATCAGTTGTTTGCACGCCACTTGCGTTACAGGATAAAGCCGTCTGCCACTGCCACCGGCCAGGATTATCCCCTTCTTGATGTTGCTGCTCATGGCTGTCGTTTCCTATCGCTTGGCATACATCTTCTCATAGTATTCACGATACTGACCAGTGATACAGTTTTCCAGCCATGCCTCATTTGCAAGATACCACTTGATCGTTTTTTGGATACCCTCTTGAAATGTCACACTCGGTGTCCATCCAAGCTCACGCTCGATCTTGCTCGCATCGATTGCGTACCTGCGGTCGTGTCCGGGGCGATCCTTGACAAACTCAATCAAATCCGAACGTGGACCGCCACCAAGCAACTCGTCCAATGTTTCGCAAATCAATTGCACCAGTTTGATATTCTCGATTTCGTTATGGCCACCAACATTGTACGTCTCCCCCGTGCGTCCATTGTGCAGCACAATGTCAATCGCGCGGCAATGATCCTCGACATAGAGCCAGTCCCGAATATATCGACCATCACCATAAACAGGCAACGCGACTCCAGCATGGGCGTTGCGGATCATCAACGGAATCAACTTCTCCGGAAATTGATATGGCCCATAGTTGTTGGAACAGTTTGTCGTCACCACATCCAGCCCATAAGTCTGACCATACGACCGCACCAAATGATCGCTCGATGCTTTCGATGCCGAGTATGGAGAGTTAGGATTGTAGGGCGTTTCTTCGGTGAAATACCCCGTCTCTCCCAACGATCCGAAAACTTCGTCGGTAGAAACATGAACAAATCTATAACGGCCATTGGCTCGGTTGTTGTCCATCATGCGTCGAGATAATTCGAGGAGATTAAAGGTGCCAATGATATTGGTTTCGATAAACGCCGTTGGCCCCATAATTGATCGATCAACATGCGACTCAGCGGCAAGATGAACTAACCCGGTTGATTGATGTCGTTTGAAACAATCCTCCAGCGCGGCGAAGTCACAGATATTGATATGCTCAAAAGTGTAGTTGTCGGCTGACTCGATTGTTTTGAGGTTTGACAAATTCCCTGCGTAGGTAAGACAATCGACATTGATAAACAGCGTATCGGAGTACTTGGGGACCAGATGTAAGAGCAGGTTTGATCCGATAAACCCGGCTCCACCGGTGATGATAATTCGCCGTTCGTACTCCACTATGATCCTGTCCTGAGGCCACTATTGTCTTCTGTGGATAAGTTCGCCATTGATCTGTTCTGTTGCAAGTATTAGTTGAGGTTCGTATCCTTTTCATCCTACCGAAAAGGTGTTTTACCATTGTCTCCCCTGCGAAAGCAGGGGCCCAGTATTCGCAGCCAACGATAAGCCTGGATTCCTGCGTGCGCAGGAATGACAAACCAAAGGATCTGCTTCTCCGAGTAGGTCGACACTTTCTTCAGTTTCGACAATTGCCCTTGTCAACCGCTTTATTCGTAGGTCGGCGTTCCGAATGAGGATAGTCCGCGATAGCGGATGGACGAATGAGAAACCCGACACTGTGCAAGTCGATGTCGGGTTTCGGCTCGAAGACGAACCGGAACCCGACCTACAAGAGCTATCACTCTTAGAATTCCTTCCCCCCAACAAAAAAACGCCTAACGGCGTTTCAAAAAAAGTGGCGCCCCCCAGAATTGAACTGGGGACACACGGATTTTCAGTCCGTTGCTCTACCAACTGAGCTAGGGCGCCATAGATCGTCTACAGTCGGCCAATTAACTACCTTTTCGACCGATGTCAATGTCTATTTTAGCGCGTTCCCGCCAAATGAGCTTTTGTCTCCGAAGAAAAAAGTGACACCAACGCCCCAGCCGCCAATATCAACAGAATAATGTTCTCATAATGTCCAAAACCAATAGACGCCCCAAGCACAATCAGGCCGTTGATTACGATCTGAGCATACCATCCCCACGGCTTGAGTCCCTTGTAGGCATAGGCCACAATCAACAGCAGGATGCCGAGCAGTAGAAAAATAATCGATTGCGAGATGTCCTTGAAATTGTGGTCAAGAAAACTCAGGACAATATTAACTCCGCCATACAGCAGAAAAACCGTCGCCATTCCAAACGCCCACCAATAGCTGAGTTTGAACACAAGCGGACATTCATTTGTTTTCTCGTTCATACCGATATTCTCCTTGTCATTACTCATCAGCCAATCTCACCTAAAAGGCCTGCACCCACAAAACCGGCATCGTTGCCAAGCGAGGCGCGCACCACAGTTAGCTTTTCTACCGCCGAGTCGAACGCCAGTTCCCTGATAGTCGCGGTCGCAGTCTCGACAAACCGCACTCCCCCTTCGGCGATCCCTCCGCCTATCACTACGACCTCCGGATTCAAAAGATTCACGACCCCGGCGAGGCCTGTGCCAAGATAACGCGCGGCTTCATCAATAGTCGAGATTGCCAGTTCATCCCTCGCCCGTTCGGCGGCAAACAGTTTACGGATTGTCAGGTGCGACAAATCCCCGTCGAGCACTTTCTCAAAGGCGGGTGTCATACCATCGGTCATTGCTTCCTTGAGTCGTCCGATTATCGCTTTGGAGGCACAGAAACTTTCGATACTACCGGGAATGCCGGAATGTACTTGCGGCGAATCGTAGTCAATACTCATATGTCCCAGTTCGCCGGCACTATGGTTAGCTCCACGCCAGAGCTTGCCGTCGAACATAACTGCTCCGCCAACTCCGGTTCCCACTGTTACACACACAACCGATTTCGCCCCACGAGCGGCACCGAAATGCAACTCCGATAGCGCCATCGCGTTGACATCGTTATCAACCCAGACCGGCATGTTCAGCCGTTCCTTCAGAATTGTCGCAATCTCCATTCCCTGCCAGCCATCTATATTGGGACAGGTACCAATGACCTTACCAGCATTGAAATCAACCGCTCCCGGAGTACCAACACCCAGGTGATGAACATCGTAATCTTCCTCGGCGGCAAAATATAACAATCGCTCAGCGATATTGGTAACCAGATGCATCAGCACTGTGGCACCTTTTTCAGGCATCGTCGGGCGTCTTTCCTTGTGCAGAATCTTACCGGTTGTGTCGAAAAGACCAAACTTGACCGATGTCCCCCCGATATCTATCCCTGCCAGAACTTGATTGTCTGTCATAACAAATTATTCCACCCGAACTCGATCATTGCCGATCTCCGTCTGGCACAATGTCCTACTGCTGATGATTTGCATGCAAATATTCCACAAGTGTATCAAGCGGAATTGTCTGCTGAATATCATCAGCTTTCAGCCATTCCTCGCGATCCGTTGTCTCTTTGGCCTTGTCCCGCCCGGCGGCGAGATTTTTCACCGTCACCGTCCCCGCTTCAAACTCATCAGAACCGGCAATCACCGCAAACGGGATTCCGACTTTGTCGCCATACTTGATCTGTTTGGTCAGGTTCTTTGTGTCGCCAGCGTAGACTTCCGATGCAATCCCCGCCTCTCTCAACCGGCGAACGATTTGTAAATAGTCCGGCAATCTGTCTCGATCCATGACTGTTACCAGAACGACTGAAGTAGCCGTTTGCATATCAACCTTGTCCGTCGCCAAAAGTGCTGCTAGCAGTCGATCCGGCCCGACCGACGACCCGGTCCCCGGAACCTGTTGTCCCTGGAATCGCCCGACCAGATTGTCATACCGGCCACCGCTGAAAATCGAACCGTAATCTGGTAAATCAAGAAGCGTCGTCTCCCACACGGGACCGGTGTAATAGCCAAGACCTCGAACGATAGTCAGATCTACAGCGGTTTTGTCGTTGCTGATATTCATTGCCTCAAGGTAGCCCTGGATCTCACGCAATTCATTTATGCCGACCCGAGAAACCTCAATATCCCCCAGCATCTGCTCGGCAGATTCCAGTTGTTTGTCATTGGGTAATGATGCAATATCGAGAAATTTCTCAATCTGTCCAATGTGATCCGTCTCAAGCCCCAGACCTTTGATCTTGTCGCCCGATTTGTCGGTACGTCCCGGACCGAGTTCGTTGATCACTGCCTCACGTCCCTGTTTCTCAAGTTTGTCGATTATGCGCATAACATCCGGTCCCTGCTCGGTCGGGATACCGGCATATTCAATCAAGCCATTGAGAATCTTGCGATCACTATAGCGTACCCTGAACCGTTCGATACCGATACGCTCAAGCATCGTCACCATAGCGGCAATGATCTCAGCATCGGCCAGCAGATTAACCGTCCCCACAATATCAATGTCAAACTGCATGAACTCGCGGTACCGCCCCGGACCCGGCTTATCCACGCGCCAGGCATTTCCGTATTGATAACGCCTGAACGGTAAAGCCAGGGTCGGATTACCCGCTACATATCGCGCCAGCGAGACCGTGAACTCGTAGCGCAAAGCCATGTCTACATCGTCGGGACCGGTAAAACCAAATAGTTCCGCCAGTGAATCCTCATTGTAGTGAGACCCCAGCAACGTCCCAGCGAACTCAAGCGATGGGGTTTGCAGTGGCAGGAAGCCCATCATCTCGACAGCCTCACGCAACTTGCCGATCATCCTCTCGCGGGCAATCTGCTCGCTGGGCGGGTAGTCCTTGAATCCCTTGAGAATTTGTGGTTTAACTCGTTTCTGTTTGACCTTTTTCTGCTTCGCCATTGGACGACCTGAATACCTCTCAATCGTCGTACATTGTTCTTATCCGTTGGTACAATCTACGTCTTTTGACAGGTGGGGAAAGTTTTTTCTGCGACATCGTCGCGTCTATGCCCGATTGACAATACCCGGCAATCTGCTATATTGAAGCAAGTGTACATTATGTAGGGGACTTGACATGCCAAAAGAAAGATACCTCGCTGAAGTCGATAACTCAAAGAAAGACAGAACACCTATTTTGACCTATTTGGTGGGATGTCTCATTCTCTTCGCCCTCTTGACTGTATCTGAAACTCAGGCTTCTCACCGGCGAGCGCCGGAATTCGTCGATGTTCCCGGGGAGTTCGTGCCATGCGTAGACGGCGCTTACCGCACCACAGTGAGCGCTCGCAGTCGAGTTTTGGTGCCGGACGTCCGAATCGGTCCGATCAGATACCAACTCCGCTCGGGGCCCGGCACACTCAACTCGGCAACCGGAGAGTGGGAATATGTGCGACCGTCTTATTTCACAGATTGCGACACCCAGACAGTCGTGATCGCCGCTTCTCAAGACGGAATGATAACCACTAGTAATGACGCTTGTCGATTCAAGGTCATTCTTTGCGAGGATTCGCCATGCCACAAAATAGGCGACCTTAATTTGAATGAGTTGGCCTTTGAAATTGCTGATGCCGTACTGTACACGGATTACTTCGTCTATGGACCTGATGTATTGTGGGATTACGAAGCTCAGTCCCTGGTAAGCGATATCAACGGCGACGGAGATGTGCTTTCTGTGGCAGACCTTGTGTGCAATATTCGATACATTAACGGCGACTGGTTTTATCGGGGGACGAAACAGGCGACGGTACGAGTGAGAATTGGAAGTTATATTGACTTGGGCGATTGGTTGGGGGCTGCACATATAATCATTGAAGGAAACGCGACCCCGGAACTGATGGACTATGAAGTTGAAATGCGTTACGCCTACGATGCTGAGGAGGATATAACTCGTGTGCTGGTTTACAGTTTTCAGTGGAACCAGGGAATCCAAGGTCCGTTTCTTAGACCCAACGGTAATGTCCTGAACCTCGAACTCGCCACCTGGAGGGGCCAGCCGGTCCGAATTGAGGAATGGCATGCACAGAACTACATATACCAGCCCTACCCAAATCCATTTAGTACTTCTACGACCATAACAGTGTACCTGATGACCGAAAATGATGTAACCCTGGAGATATTCAACATACTGGGGGAATTGGTCTACGATACGACCGGGCACTATGAAGCTGGCTCCACCAAGTTCACTTGGGACGGAACCAATAACTCAGGGGAGCCTGTATCCCCCGGTGTGTATTTCTATCGCGTCACAATTGATGGTGAGTCAACCGTCGGGTCGATGATCATGCTCCGATCAGAAGCACCAGCCCAGAACTACCCTAACCCGTTCAACGGCAGCACGACTATTCCTTTCTATGTCCCGCAATCGACAACTGTCGAATTGGTGATTTACAACATGCTCGGACAACAGGTCCATCATCAAGCCTCGCATTTCTACGAAGGCGACCAAGTGTTAACGTGGGATGGAACAAGCGATGCAGGCCAACCAGTCGCCAGTGGGATATACTTCTATCGAATCACAATAGGTGATGAGACTCATACCAGAAAGATGATGCTAATCGAATGAACAAAAACACGCTCGTCTGCCTATTGATACTACTTGTTGCGGTCGTCATTCCGCTCTCCACCATCCAGGGCCAGCACTACCGCTCGCCTGAATGGACCGAACGACCCGACGACATGTCCGGTTCGCACTGCGAGACATTCACCGCTACGGTCAAAGCGAAAAGCCGTGTGCTCGTGCCTGATGTCCGGCTTGGCCCGATCAAGTATCGTGTGTTGTCAGGTCCTGGCGTTGTCGATTCTCGCACCGGTGTCTGGGAATGGAGTCCTTCTATAGAAGAATCAGGCATGACCTACACGGTCGTAATCGCGGCTGTCGAAGGCCGGAACATTACAACTGGTAGTAAAGCTTGTCGTTTTGATGTGACCGTTACGAACTCTGTTCCCACTCTCTCTCCCAATATTGGCGAGTGCGGCTCATGGTATGACTTCAACGGGCTTGGCAACCACACCATATGGATTTTTTCGCACGACATAGATCCGTGCGACCCTACCACGAATTTTATTGCTGCAGTAGAACCCGAACCATCGGGTTGGCTTCACTACGCAGAGGCCGGTATCCTACACCTTGAAGCAACGGCACCGGATACCGGAAAGGTCTTTAGAATCGTCTGCGGAGCCACTGACGGTAAGGACACGAGCTATTGTGAGGTTTTCTTCAACGTTCGCGCAGAATCCGTCATTCCCGAACCCTACGTTCTCCGCATCGAAAAGACTCACAACAGCCTGCAAGGTATGCATGAGTACATCGACGTCACGCTTGAGGCAGGCGATTTCGGCATACTCGGCTTCGATCTTCTGATTGTCTTCAATGCCTCAGCCATGGCCTTCCAAACAATTACCGAAGGTGAGATTTACGAAGCATGCGATTGGGAGTATTTCACTTATCGCTACAATTACCTCCCCGGTGAGGAACCTGGAGGTGCTCGAGGGCGGCTGCGAGTGTTCGGTATGGCCGAAACTAATAATGGCCCGTATCATCCCACTTGTTACAACCTTGAGACCAAGCCGTTCACGCTGTTTACCATGGACTTCCTTGTCACCGACGATCGCACATATGAGTGTTATTATGCTCCCATCAGGTTCTATTGGGAGGATTGCGGCGATAATGTCATGACCTTTCATCGGACCGATGATCAGAACCCGTATTCGATATCGACAGGGGTTTCTCGCTTTGTATTCGATTACGATTACGGTAGCGAGTTGACTGATCCAGAGGCAGCCCTCCCAACCTACTTTGGAGCGCCAAACATCTGCCTCGAAGGTGCTGTGCAAACCCCGATTCGCTATGTCGACTTCATCAATGGCGGCATTGACATAATCGGCTGCGACTCAGTTGAGGCTAACCGGGGCGACATCAATATCAATGGGATTGCCAACGAGATCGCCGACGCCGTGCTGTATGCCAACTACTTCGTCTACGGTTTGAGTGTCTTCGATAACCAACAAGCACAGATTTCACAATCCGACGTGAACAAAGACGGCATAACTCTTACAATCCAGGATTTTGTGTATCAAATCCGCATTATTGTCGGCGACGCTCTCCCCTATCCACCAGACCCGCCAATAACTCCGGTGAGTATGATGGTTGAAGAAACAAATATCGGAATCCAGACCGATTGGCCTCTCGGTGCGGCATACCTCGTATTCAATGGTGTAATATCTCCGACGCTACTCGCCGATCAGATGGGTATGAAATACGCCTACCGACTTGATGACAGCGCCACTCATGTGTTGGTATACGACATTGGATCTGAGTACATCTCCAGCGGCTTGCTCCTGTCCTATCCCCCAGGAAGTGAGTTGCTTGATGCGTCTTTCGCGACCTACGAAGGCTATCCCGTCGATCTGACGATTCTAGACAATTTGCCCACCAAATCGGATACGGAACCGGGGCTGCCCGACCGTTTCACGGTGTATCAGAACTACCCCAACCCGTTCAACACCGGTACGGCGATTCCCTTCTATGTCTCTCAGTTTGAGACTGTAGAACTGGTGATTATTAATGTACTCGGCGAACAAGTGTACCGCCATGTGGCGTTCTTCTCTGAGGGTGAGCACCAGATAATGTGGGAAGGGACCGATGATGACGGTCTCCCGGTCGCCAGTGGAATATACTATTATCGACTGCGCTCCGACGTTGAATCCGTCACGCGAAAGATGCTGCTTCTGAAGTAGATCAGGAGACCCTTCCAGTCCTGACATTGTATCAGGATGCAAACAACCGTGACCTACAAGGCTATTTCTTCTTCGAGTCGCTCTTCTTGGTCTTGGTGGTCTTCTTCGCTTTGGCGGCTTTCTTCTTGCCTTTGGTGCTCTTGAGGTTCTCGCGGCGATCGTCGATACCGTTCTTGTTCTTATCAATAAACGTATCGTATTTCTTTTTCGCACCCTTGGTGCCTTTGACGCTTTTAACAATCGGTTTCTTTACCGGTGCCTTTTTTACAACCGTGACCTTTTTCTTGTTGGTCTTCTTCTTGACCGCCCACGAATTGCCGCCAACAGACACCGCCGCAAAACAGACCACCAGAATGTATGTCAGAATTCGTTTCATCTTCTCACCTCATGTCTGTCAATTGTCCCACAGATCGACATGACCAGTCCAAAAGCTGATATCACTTCCGGCCTCCTTTTCCCTTAGACTTCGATCCGGATGACTTACTCTTGGTTCCTGTTGATTTCGTACTCGTGCCTGATGATTTGCTGCCCGAGTTTTTCACACTCGATCCGGAACTGCTTGAACCGCCGGATGATTTCGATTTTTTAACCGAACCGGACTTCCCTTTTGAACTCTTGCTCTTGGAAGGCGAGCCGGAAGACTTTTTCTGATAGTAACCTGAGGATGATTCCTTGCTACGGGTTACCGTCTTTCTCTGAGCCGCCTTGGCCTTCGATGATGACCCCGATGACTGGCTGCTCCTCGACACAGACGAACCTCGAGACTTCCCGCTGCTGGAGCTACCCGCAGATTTCGAAGAATAGTCTTTGGTCCGAGTACCGCTCTTGCTTCTCCAATCATTTGACGATTCACCAATTGCAGACCGGCGCGTCGATTTGTCGCGCTTTGCTTTGGAGCTTGCACTTCCAATCAATCCGGTTGTTCCCCATCCACGCTCACTCTTCGTCATTGAGCCACTACCCCGAATATTTCTTTTCGATCCTACCGTCACCATCTTGGTAACGTTATTACCTGACTTATCTGCCAGGACAACGTTCTTCCGGCTTACCTTTTTGGAATTTAGGATAGCCGTTTTCCGGGCGACATACTTGGGGTAGCCATTCTTGGCCGGGTTACGATACGCAACTTGTCTGACTTGCTTGAACTTGGACTGCACATGCGGTCTCGGTCGTACCACGTTGTAATCAAGTACGACCGTATTGTAACGAGAAACATGAATGTCTGATTCCCAGCAATAACCCCATTCATCATAGATAGTGAACGTATGCCAGCCAACATAGACGCGCGGCAGATACAACGGTGTGCATCCCCAGTAGATGCCATTCACATAGACCGAGGCTCCAAACGGATAATCCAGGTATACATTGCCGCACATGGTCCAGTGGTGGTACACTGGTTGGTACACCGGTCGGAAGTAGTGTTCTTCCCATTCATCGACGTAAATCGAGGCCCGGTCGTAGGCAAACCGTTGTCCTTCGTAGCGCACAAAGTGGCGATCGTTGACGTAGTCAAGAAATTCGTGACGATCCTCCCAATCACACACCACCCCCGACTGAGGATACCAATCCGGGATCGGAATCTGTTCGCGAGAGGCGATGATCTGGATCGTCTCTACTCCTTCCGGACCAGTGACGACGAGATCGTAGTCATCCCATCCAGCCGGCAGATGATAAGTTACACCGCCGTTGACAAAGTTGCTCTCGGTCGGATCGGTCGGGAACAGCATATTCAGACGTCCCCGGGTATCGATGGTGTAGATAACGATAAAAGCATCACGGTTAACCCGAAAATGGATCGTGATGTTGTCACCTTCGTAGTACTCACCATCGTCATGATTGGTCCAGACCTCGGCATCCAGGTAGCGATCTACTCGTCCACGATCACCAACCTGAGGATCATCGTAGCGAGGAGTGTAGTCCTCCTGCTGATACCGATAGTCGTCGTCATCGTATTGACGGGCGATATTCTGGGCCGATGCCACAGGTGCCATCAAGATGACAGCCAGGACAGCCACTATTAACGTAGGTATGATTCGTCGTAACATGATCTCACCTCATCTTTCCATTACTGGAGCGACACGTCGCTCTTGTCATTATTCGAAATGTCGGTATTGCCATTGGGTGCTGTCAGCTCGGGATTGCCCGGCACTTCCTGATGCGCCCATTGGAAAGTAACACCAGCACCACCATCTATTGCTTTCACTAAGACTTTTGCATATGTGGTGTCATCCGTGCAAATCACATAAGTGTGGTTGCGTATGACCTCGACATAACCCAGTTCGGACCATCCGATAGTCGGAGCCCAACCAATGTCATCCCAATGACCAGTGTAACCCATATCCTGAATCACAGTCTCTCGGGGATCTCCGATTTGTCCGGCATTGAAGTACATGATACCTTCATACGAATCGACGTAGATATCACAAAGCGAGCTAAGAGCAGAGATAACTGACTGGCTTTCGAAGTTGAATCCCGCATCTAACGTATCAGTGAAAATATCCTCCAGAAACTCAATTCCTTCGGGACGAGGCGTGTCAAAGACGTCCTCGGCCGATAAATCCGACACCTGACCCGCATGATCGACAGACCCCACTGCATAGAAATAGGTAATGCCGTTGGTTACTTCGTCATCGACATAGGTGTAGATATCAAGGTGAACTCCAGCATCAGCCACCGCCGCTACGCGACCGATCTCGGTGTATTGGGCATCAATGGCCTCACTATTGCGATACACAATGAACTCATCAATATCTCGATCGTAAGGTCCCATCCATTCAATCGTAACTTCACCGTCACCAGTTATGGACAGAACGCCTTGCGGTGGTTCTGGGGCCGGATCGTATACTTTTTCATCGTCTTCACACCCGGCTACCAGAAGCAGACCGATCAAAGCGATAAGCGGAAATAACTTGTTCAACATCTTGATTTCTCCATTCCAAATCCATTGGATTGCTGTTGTCTGAGTAAGATAGTAACAACATTCGTGCCAAATGATTCAAGCCATTACCAGCACGCATGTTAAGTTATGAGAGAAACTGTCTCTATAGAGAGCGACGCACAATATTTGTGCATCCCAAGTCGATCATGCACGGAAATGTGAAAGTCAGAAGGAACTAATCCGATTCGCGCGTAAGGTCATATTCTTTGATCTTGGATCGAAGAGTATTGCGATGGATGCCCAGTTTCTCAGCGCAAAGCCCGAGGTTCCAATCAAGTTGGTCGAGACAGAAGGCGATGTGCTCTTTCTCAATCTCAGCCAAGGGCATGACTTTGCGCGCCGATGTTGCGCCCTCCCCAGACTTCGCCAGACCTGTCAGATCATCGGCGGTAATACAATCCGAGCGACACATTACAACCGCCCGCTCAATCATATTCTCAAGCTCCCGGACATTACCCGGCCAGGAGTAATTGACCAGAATGTCGGCCGCCTCGGGATCGATACCGGAAATATTCCGCCCGGTTTTTTGGGCAAACCGATCTATGAAACTCTCGGCCAACAATAAGATGTCACCCTGCCGTTCGGCCAGAGAAGGAAGATTGATCGCGATAACATTTAGACGATAGTACAAATCTTCTCGGAAAGAACCGTCGGCGACCATTTTCTCCAGGCTGCGATTGGTGGCGGTGATGATACGAATGTCCAGCGAAATTTCTTTGACCGATCCCAGTCGCTGTATTTTCTTTTCTTCAATAACTCTCAGCAGTTTCACTTGCATAGACAGCGGCATATCACCGATCTCGTCCAGAAAAAGCGTACCACCGTCGGCCAGTTCGAAGCGTCCCTGTTTTGCCCTATCCGCTCCTGTGAAAGCCCCTTTCTCGTGGCCAAACAACTCTGACTCCAGCAGATGTTCCGGAAACGCCGCACAGTTGATAGCAACCAGACGATTATTAGCCCGTTGCGACAAAGCGTGTATGGCCCTGACGACCAGCTCTTTCCCGGTTCCTGATGGCCCTGTAACCAGAACTGTCGCCTCTCTGGGAGCGACCAACGTAATCAACTCCTTGACACGTAGTATGGCTTCTGATTCGCCTAATATTTCAGTCGTCGGGAAGACTTCGGCGAGGCGTTCCATCATTACGGCATTGTCCACTACCAGCTTATTCTGGTCGGCAGCTTTGCGTAATTTCAGTAGTAGCTCCTCCAGGTCGTTGACCGGTTTAGTCTGGTAGTCAAACGCCCCTGCCTTCATAGCCGCTACAGCCGTCTCGACAGTACCAAAAGCAGTGAGGACAATCACCTGGATAAACGGGTTGATTTCTCGCAGCCGTTGCAATAACGTGATCCCCCCCATTCCGGGCATTTTCATGTCCACCAACGCTACCGGAGCAAATACATGATGGTAACATTCCAGGGCTTGTTCTCCAGTCGAGGCCAAGGTGACATCGAGACCATTTTTGGACAGGAAACCCCCCAGGAGCTCTCGTTGCGATTTCTCGTCATCAACAAGTAGCAGCCTTGTCTTCGGTATAACACTCTTCTGCATAGTTTCCAATTGCCCTCAAGTCACAAAAAAACCCGCCGGTAGCCGACGGGTTTCTTTCAGTATCTGTTTATCTCAGTCTCCAGAACCAACCAGCAGCCGAACGCCGAAATTGATCTGTAGAACGGCAATATTCTCGCCAAACAAATAGGTGTCGTCGAGATATACACTTTCGGTACTCTCAGCGCTGGCCATTTTGTAATCAGCCTCAATGAAGACTCCACTATAGTCAGCTGTGTAATAAAATAATCCTAGAGCAGCAGCGTAGAAAAGAGTCGGATCATACGAAATTTCGCGGAACCGTCGTCCACCAGGATTCTCAACAAATGTGCTGAACTTGGCATTCTCCAGCCCGACACTGGCTTTGACGTACGGCACTAGATTCGTCTCTCCTTCAAAGTAATACTTACCATAAAGAGCAGGACTAAACAGGCGATGCCGATGATCAAGATCCACATCGGTGTCGATCCCAAAGGCAGTGTACGTGAAATTGAGCCCAACGATCAGCTTGGGATTGATGAAGTATCCAACATCGATACCAATATCCCACCCGTTGTTTGGGGCACGATCGACAATCTCAGGTTGATCTTCGAGGTCGAAGCCTGTTTGCCAGTCGGCAAGCCCACTCATCGGTATAGCCATTCCACCGGACAGCGTAATTTCCAGAATATCACCAGTCTCTTCATCTTCTTGCGCCAGGGCGACACAACTCAAAGTGAGTACCAGCAGAACTGTAACCAGAATCGAAATCCTATTCATTGAGCAATCCTCGAATATGTATGTCCGTTTCTCTTTCCAACATAGACGTTTGTAGCGGCATCAGATGTTTAGTACAATGTGCCGTCAAACTTGGCGTCAAATTAACAGCGAAGTAATTGCTTTGTCAATAGAATATATGAGCGACCGTTGTGATTGGGATTCCCTGCAAAATGCCGTGTCCACTGTACACATACCTTATCGCTGAGGACGGCTGGCGCACGGGGCTCTTCCTGACAAGAATACTTCCGTTGATCCAGCGGTTTTGTCTTGCAAATTACCGGGATTGGGGTATCTTTATTGATGACCTAACCGTCTGAGATACTGCTATGAAGAAATATTCTAAATTTATTTCATGAGGTGAAATGGTGTTTTCGAGTCGCTCTTGGGTGTTCCCAACAATTTTACTATTCATGGTCGTGTTTGCAGGATCGGCCCTGGCGAGTATGGCCCCCGAACTCAAGCGCAGGGTCGTCGACAAACCGTCCTACGACCAATTACCGCTTAACGAGAACCTCGACGAAATCGTCTTCAAACTGGCCGAAGGAATGGGCCAGCCGGAGTTTGATGGCACCCGGTTCCTTCGAACTGGTGATGAATGGGACCGTCTCAACACAGCCATTGCTTCATCGAATAAGGCGCTCAGTGTGCAGTCACATTTTCAGACCGACAAGACTACGCTGGACCAGATGCGGATGGTCGGCTCGGAGCGTCTGGGCACGTTGTTGCCGGATCTTTCTCTCTACCACCGTCTGGCACTTCCAGAATCAATGTCACCTGAGGATCGACTGGCCCGGGTGAACGAATTGAATGCTCTGGAAATAGTCGAAATCGCCTATTTCGCTCCCATCCCCGAACTGGCCAGCATCAATGAAACGAATGTTTCACCGGGCTGGGAATCGGAACAGTACTATTTGCAAGCCGCTCCAACTGGCATTGACGCCTATTATGCCTGGGGCTTCCCGGGAGGTAAAGGCGAAGGTGTCAAAGTGATTGACATTGAAGGCAACTGGATAGAAACTCATGAAGACCTTCACGGCGGTACCGATAATTTCCACATCGCCGGTTACCGCTACGACGACCCTAGCTGGTGGAATCATGGAACGGCTGTACTGGGCGAAATCGCTGCTGACTCCAATAGCTTCGGCATGACCGGTATTGCATTTAATGTTGACCTTGGAACAGTATCAATCGGGTCAATGACCACCGCGCAAGCCCTGGTAACGGCAACAAATAACTCCGACACAGGTGATATCATCCTCATTGAATTGCACGCGCCGGGACCTCACTATGATTTTGAACCACGCGATGATCAACTGGGCTATGTCTGTATGGAGTACTGGCAGGAGAACTTTGACGCTATCCTGACCGCCTCGGCCCTTGGTCGGATTGTTGTTGAAGCAGCCGGCAATGGAAACGAGGATTTCGATGATGTGGGATTGTACGGTAGTCTCTTTGACACCAATTATCGCAACTCGGGAGCCATTATCGTAGGCGCTTCTAATTCGTACCACTATCCTGCGTCTTTCACTAACCATGGTGAACGTGTTGATGTTCATGGCTTTGGGACGTGGGATGTCTACACGCTTGGTTACGGTGATCTCTATGGTTCCAATCCAAACAATCATTACACTTCGTCCTTTGCCGGAACCTCCAGCGCTTCTCCAATTATTGTTGGGGCGTGTGCCTGTCTACAGGGAGTGCATCTGGCCGCTCATGGCCGCATTCTAAACCATGCTGAGATGCGAACCATGCTCATATCTCATTCAACTCCACAAGCCCCGCACGGTAAGCTCATCGGCCCGTTACCCGACCTTCAAGGATCGGTCTATGAAATTGTCGGTGTTTCTTTCACGGCCGATACGACTATCGGCTGGGTTCCATATGATATCAACTTCACAGCCAGTTCGGGTCTGTCAGTTGATACATGGACATGGGATTTCGGTGACGGTGATTCTGCTCTAATACAATCACCAGCCCACACTTACACTGACCAGGGAATGTTCGACGTGAGGCTGGAGGTCAATGCCGGAGGTGATATTCGAGCTGCTGAGCGAGCAAACTATGTCGTGGCGCTGGCTGATACGATGCTCTCTTATGACGCCGAAGGCTCAGCCGGTGAGACTGTTGAAGTAGCCGTGTACGCCAGGAATACCATTCCGCTTCACACTATCGAGATTCCAATCGAATATGCCGGAGATCTTGACCTGGACCTCGACTCGTTCTCTACCGCTGGCTGTCGCACGGATCAGTTCGAGGATACAATGTTCATTCACGAGGATCCCTGGGCGAAACGCAAGACACTGAAACTGGCCTCTTCACAGAATGGGACAACGCCTAATATGGAGTCCGGAATCGGCCCCGTTGTAAAGCTGTATTTCTCAGTGTCTCCTTCGGCTCAATTCGGCCAGACTACCACGATACAGCTGGGTGGCTACGGCTCCTCCTACACCCCAGTATTCAACGGACCAATACTACTGTATGAACCTCGGATTGCGTCCGGGATAGTCTCAATCTGTCAACCTCGCGGCGACATGGATGGAACACCCGGGATAGTGGTCTCTGATCTGACATACTTCGTGGCATATCTCTTTGCTGGTGGGCTCGCACCGTCACCAATTGAGTCCGGTGATGTAAATTGCGATGGGGAGATTAATATCGCAGACCTCACTCTATTTGTTGAATATCTGTTCCTTGGGGGTGACCCACCTTGTGGCTGCTGAGAAAATTAGTAGTTGGTATTCATGTTGATTTTTCGAAGCGCCGCCTGATGGACGGCGCTTCTGCTTTGTGATCTAACACGATTCGCTCACGTACTGACGAGGGAAATCCCTTGCGGAATGACGGTTACTACAATAATATTAAAGAAATGCTATACGCTGTTGTACACTTACCGGCTGTGTCAATTATCGTCAATGTCTGGTACGTCAATCAACAGACTGGAGATGAGGAATTCACTCAATATGATGAGCCTTAGATCACTTGTTGTGATATTTGCCTTATGCTTAATACTGGGATCGTCGGTTTGGGGTCGGGCCGAGTTTAGCGAGGATCCCCGGAAAGACTCTGATCGCTCGTTTGTTACCGTTCAGTATGCATTGTGCAATGCAGCCCACAGGGTAGGCAACATCAGACTCGGGATTCAGAATAACGGAACCTTCGGAACAGGCTTTTCTGAGGGAGGAGGAGCTGATTTCTTCACTGGATGGCAGGTCCCCTCCTGCGAGTTCCCGAAGGGCTCGTCGATCGACCACCTTTTTGCGGGAGCTTTCTGGATCGGAGCAATTGTAGGGCGGGATACTTTGGTATCAGTGGGTGCTGACGGCTGGTCGTTTGTACGGGAGTTGAAGCCTGATATCGCGCCTTTTGGGTATATGATGCATCGATCCATTCTCGACCCAGACAAACCTCGATTTGAGGGGGCTGTGTCGGAGGAAGACTATATTTGCGTTTATACGGACACCTTTATCACAGGCATTGATGCTGATGCTTTTGGCCAGAGGCACATGCCGCTAAATGTTGAAATCAAGCAATCCTCATACGCCTGGTCGTATTCGTACGCCGAAGATTTTGTTCTATTCGATTACCGAATCAAGAACATTGGAACTCGATTGTTGGAGAATGTCTATATGGGGTTCTATGTCGATGCTGATGTCGGTTTCGATGACGGCACCCATTATATGGACGACATTGCTGGGTTCCTTCCCACTATGAATACTAAATTTCACGATTGCGAATTTCTTGATACGATTAATGTGGCCTGGACAGCCGATGCCGATGGTGATCTGAAAACCCCTCATCCATCACCTGATCTCACTGCGATGAGAATTATTCGCACCCCAGCTACAAAGCTGAATGTTTCTTTCAATTGGTGGATCAGTAATAGCAACTCGGTTCTTGACTTCGGACCCCGTGAGAAAGCTGGGGTTGGGCAGTGGATGGAGGATTTTCGGGACTTTGGAACAGGCGGACTGGGTACACCCGAAGGGGATCGTAATAAATATTATATTATGCGAAACGGTGAGTTTGACTATGACCAGGCCTGGGTTGCCAGTATTCAGACAACTGATCCGCTCTGGATGCTGCCGCTGCAGGAAGGTGTGGACGAATGGGCGGACGGACTTGACACTCGCTATCTTCTCTCGTTCGGGCCATTCGACATTGCCGTGGGCCAGAGTCTGCCATTGTCATTCGCGTACTTAGGCGGTGAGGGGTTGCACACCTGGGCAGACAATGTAGAGATCAATCTTCCGATGATGCCACACAGATTCTATGACAGTCTACACTTTGAAGACCTTGCTCTTAATTCTACTTGGGCTGAGAAAGTCTATGACAACCCCGGCATTGATACTGATGGGGATGGTTATCGCGGGGAATTCCGTACTTGTGAGATTAACAAGGCCGCTTCAAGCCCTTGGTCGGATAGAGATGCCGATTACCAGGTTGCTCAGGTCGAACAAGTAGCGCTCGACACTGACTGGTATAGGGGTGATGGCGTACCCGATTTCAGAGGAGCTGCTCCTCCCCCGGCCCCTGTCTTCTGGTTGAGTTCTGATAATGGTCGGCTGACTATCCGAATTAACGGCCTTCGCAGCGAAACTGCCCGCGACTTGTTTACTCGTGAGAGAGACTTCGAAGGTTACAATATCTACATCGCTCGCGATAATAGACGTGAGAGCTTCCAGGTGATTTCATCTTACGATCGTGAAGACTATAACATTTTCGAGTACAAGTCCAATACATGGGAACTGATCAAGTTACCAATGGAACTGGCCGACTTACGCGAGTACTTCAACGATCCCGATCTTGATCCTTTATCTTATAGTCGCGTTCATCCCTATATAGTAACGGACACAACTGAACACTTTTTCTATTTCGAACCACAGGGCTACAATGTATCTGAGATCGGACTCGAACACAGTATCTACAAATTGTATCCTGACCAGCCTCGTCCTTCTATATTGATCGCCGATTCGGCTCGCCCTGACGAGCTTACACCCGACGGTTACCTGAAATACTACGAGTACGGGTTCGTGATTGAAAACTTGCTACCGACAGTCGAATACCTTGTTAATGTAACCGCCTTTGATTACGGCTCCCCTGAGTTTGGTGTTGGTGTTCTGGAGACATCGCCCACAGTTGGTTACGATTCGGCGTATCCTATGGCGGATGCAAATGTTGTCGCCGAGAGTAACCTGGAAGTGCTTGTGTATCCGAACCCATATCGTGTAGACGCCTCGTATCGACCAAGCGGTTTCGAAGGCCGGATCCCTGATCGACCTGAACATCGTCAGATGGAAATCCATTTTGCCAACATCCCAGCCAAGTGTACTATCAGTATCTATTCACTTGATGGTGACCTGGTCCGAATAATTGACCACGATGTCGATCCGTCTATCCCTGAAGCCTCGCATGAGACCTGGGACCTGATCACACGCAATACCCAGTTGGCGACATCCGGTCTGTACTATTTCACGGTGGAGTCTGAGGGAAATAAGACACACATCGGAAAACTAGTCATAATAATGTGAGAATTCCGACCTTGAGCATATCATCTCGTCAATTCCACCGATTCACATTGCCAATCTTGTCGGTTCTGTTTTGCTTCATCATTCCATCCCAGTTATGTAGCCGCAGTTTCAATCCCAAGATGGACAAAAGTCAGAAGGATATGTCCACTCTGGTATCAGCATCTGCACCTTCAGTAGCATTTGCAGTTCACAATCGAGGCAACATCGAGTTAGCCATCGCCAACAACGGCACGTTCGGAACTGAGGGTAGAGGCGTTGCCGACCCTTTCACCGGATTTGAGATCCAGTCATGTGAGTATCCCAAGAACACTGACCTGGTGTACCTTTGGGTAGCCTCAATGTGGATCGGTGCTATTGTAGGTCGTGACACTCTGGTATCGATCGGCATGGACGACTACTACGAAACCAGAGAACTATGGCCTGATGTGGGCGGATTCGAACCCTTCACCTATTCCTCGATCGACATCAACAGCCCCTTCTATGATCCCGATGCTTATTCAGAGCAGGACATCACCTGCGAATATTCAGACACTTATGCTGACCCGGCCTTTGTGCAGTCCGACCCGGTTGACGGTCGATCGCATATCCCACTGGGAGTACGAATCTATCAACGTTCCATGTCCTGGAGTTTCTCCTACGCCGACGACTTCATATTATTTGACTACCGCGTCCAGAACATTGGCACCAAGAATTTAGAGGATGTCTACCTCGGCATCTATGTCGATGGCGATGTTTGGCATTTAATCAATCGTGGTGCTCCTGGATGGACCGACGACATTGTTGGATTCTATCCTACCCACCCCTCTCCCAAATGTGAAGGCTCCCTTGATACTATCAACGTTGCCTTTCATGCCGACAACGACGGCGACCCCGAGGACGGTATGTGGAATGCCAAATCAACCAGGAGTGCGGTTGGAGTGCGAGTAGTTCGCACACCTTCAAAGGAGTTGGAGTACTCCTTCAATTGGTGGATTACAGGCTATACGAATCCTCAATACGATTTCGGACCACGCCAAAGCGAGACCGATGAGGAACCATATCGCAACTTCGGTCTCATGTTCGGCACGCCTCAAGGAGATCGCAACAAGTACTACGTCATGCGGCGTGAGGAATTCGATTACGATCTTATGTACACAGCTGTGGATCATTCGCGTATTGGTTGGTTTCCCAAACCTGAGTATGCTGATGATTTTGCCGACGGCTACGACTGTCGTTATCTCCTTTCGTTTGGTCCCTTCAACATATCCCCCGGTCAGAGCTTGCCGGTTTCTTTTGCCTGGGTCGGCGGTGAAGATTTTCACCAGAGGCCGGATGATTTCGAAAGATTATGGTCACCAAGCCAGCCCCATATCTATTACAATGCGCTCAACTTCGACAAACTTGCCGCCAACTCGCTTTGGGCTTCGTGGGTCTATGATAACCCTGGCATCGACACCGACGGTGACGGCTATTTCGGCGAAAAGCGCATCTGCGCTCGGGATTCCGCCATTTACAACATCGACACAATTACGGTGGACCCCATTCAATTGGATACTTTGTGGGAGATTACAGCAGCCGATTTGCAGTGGACTAAAGGTGATGGCGTACCTGATTTCCGGGGAGCTGGACCTCCTCCAGCACCGCGCATGCGTGTCATTCCTGGCCAGAGCCAATTGACGATCAGGTGGAATGGATACTATTCAGAAACAACACCGGACTTTTTCCTGGGCGAAGTAGATTTTGAGGGCTATCGGGTCTACATTTCACGTGATGATCGCCCCGGCAGTTTCTCTGTACTGACCTCATATGATCGAGAGAACTATAATAGATATCGGTTGCGAGAGTCCACGTCGGGGCAGCTTGAATGGGTACTCGAGGATATCCCATTCACCATCGACTCCCTCAGAATCCTGTTCCAGGATCCGGAGTTTGATCCCCTGGCATACTCGCGTACCAATCCATATACACATAGCGGCAACTTCTATTACTTTGAGGCTCAGGATTTCAATCAATCTTACCTTGATCTGATCGGTACGATTCGTAAGGTGTATCCATATGCGTCTGAGCCGCACTCCAATCCTGAAATGTGGTCGGAATCCGAGCTTGTTGATGATTATGGTGAGCCGTTGCCAAAGTACTACGAATATGAATACGTTATTGGCAATCTCCTGCCCACTGTGCCGTACTACTGCGCTGTGACGTCGTTCGATTTCGGCTCGCCAGCCGTAGAATTGCCCGCGTTGGAATCAAAGCCGATCAATAACATGGTTGTTGAGTACCCTCAGTTGGGTGCGGGACACCTGTCCGCAGGGGATTCTGTTTACGTTTATCCCAACCCATACCGTATTGATGCCGATTATCGCCATATGGGATTCGAAGGTCGAGGGGTTCTCGACAAACCCGACTACCGTCTGCGGGAGATACATTTTGCCAATTTACCACACAAGTGCAAGATAAGTATATTCAGTTTGGACGGAGACCTGGTACGGGAAATTGATCATGAAGTTCCGCCGGGAGATCCCCAGTCGGCTCATGATTCATGGGACCTCGTCACTCGAAACACTCAGGCTGTCGTGTCCGGAATGTATTACTTCGTTGTGGAATCGGACAAGAAGTACCAAATCGGCAAGATTGTCATTATCGAGTAGTTGTCACGTTTCTCTGATATTGACATCATGGGGCAATCTTCGCTGGAATAGAGAATAGCCGATAAACGATACCAGTGCCAGTGATGAAATCAGCATCCAGGCTGTTATCGGTTGGTCTGAGAAAGCATCCAGCAAGGCACCCCCGTAAAGCGGTCCAAACGACCAGCCAGCCGCAAGTGCAAAACCATGAATGCCCATGTAACGACCCATTCTCCCGGCCGGGGCGAGACGAGAGGTCAGGGTCAAAGAAGGAGGTGACATAAACACCTCACCTATAGTGATCACGGTGACGGCCATCGCAAAGTAGCCAAATCCAACCAGAACGCCCATGCACCCGTATCCAATCGCATACAACAGCGAGCCTACCGCCAGTTGTGCCGTCAGCTTATATCGAGAAAGAATCCGCGTAACTGGAATTTGTAGGGCCACAACCAGAAGACCATTGAGAGAAAAAAGGTATCCCAGTTGTGTCTCAGTCATGCCTGCCACATCGACCGCGTAAACTGAAAACGGAACGATCAATTGTGCCACAACCAAGTAGAGTACTATTAACAGACTAAGGTGAATAGCCAGATTGGCGTCATCTTTGACCGCTACAATATCCTTGAGCTTGAATCGGTCGGATGCTTTTATGGAGTTCGGTGCTGTCAGCCAAAGTGCTACGATCAGACCGGAAATCGATGTCAGCCCAGCGGATATTAGAAAGAGCAGAGCATAGGAACTTGTGGCAAGGAAACCACCTATCGCTGGTCCGAGCGCCCAACCAAGATTTCCCGCTGCTCGCGTGATGGCATACCCATCCAATCGCTGTCTTTCGGGAAGAATATCTGCCACCATAGCGTTGGCGGCAGGCTGAAAAACTGCCCCAAAGATAGAATTAACCAGCAGAAACGTAGCCACCATCCAGAACCCCCAGTCCAGATAGATCGCGGCCGCCATTCCCAGAAATGCGATACCTCTGGCATACTGAGAATAAATCAGGACCGAACGCCTCTCAATACGATCTGAAATCTCCCCACCTACCAACTGAAACACCGAGCGAACGACGGCCATGAGGGCAAAGAAAAGACCAATGTCAGTCATTGACAGCCCGAACTCGTTGTGGAAATATATTGCAATAAACGGCAGAGAGGCGGCAAATCCGACAGCGCTGACGAGCCAGCCAATAGATAGAATCCACAGATTCCTGTCAAATTGACGAACGTATCCAAGACTGTTATTCAACATAGTCTGCCCAATAAACAGCCCATCTCGCAATCAAACAAGCGTTGCAAATAATAATACAGCGTTGGTAGGGCAGGAGCCCTGTGCTCCTGCCAGAGGAAGATAGGTGACAGAGGTCTAAACTGTCTTCAGTAGGTTAAGCTGCCTATCGATTTGACATTATGATCTAACTCGTCAGCCGGGCCAACCTCTCGCGGGCGTCTTTGATCTCTTTGGTCTCAATCTCAGGATTACTCCAGTATTTCAGCATCTCCTCGAAGTTCTTGATCGCCTCAGCGGTGTTACCCAGACCTTCGTTGGCGCGTCCCATCATGTAGAGAGTGAGCGGGTAGCTATATCCTGACGTACCCTGTCTTGGCCCAGTCAAGTAGTCCTGGATTAGTTCCTTTCCAGCCTGGAAGTCGCCGATGTGGATCATCAACACACCAATACCGCGCTTGGTTTCAACTTCGTTTTGTGATCCCTGAGAGACCATAAGATCCTGCATAGCGGCAATGGCTAACACCGTATCTGCGGCACATCCAGCCTCGAACAATTTTTCCACAGCATCAACAAGTGGCCACAGTCCAGCTGGCATTGATTCCTTGAACGTAGTCACTGCTGATTCCATAGTCTGCCGAACCTCACCACATCGACTCGGATCGACGGCAACCACCTGAAGACAATAATTGAGTCCACGGAACTGCCGCTCCCACAGACTTGACTGTTTGCTATAGTAGATAGTACTATCTGCCATGTCGAATCGAAGATAATGATCCGATATCCTCTGCAGTGCCCCGGCCACATATCCACTGTCTCCACTCTTATGTGCTTCTTCCAGAACTGACAAGAGATATTTTCTGGACTCAATAAACTTCCCCTCCCAATTAGCAAGATTGGCGAGTCCAGCATAGTATGCCGTCATTTGGTAAGGGTTGTCGATCACTGCCTCACCGAACTTCTCAAATGTTTCGGCTGCTTTGCTAAATTGCCGTTTTCTTATATAGAGGATTCCCAGACTTGTCAGGCTACTTGTCTTCTCAGGGAACAGTTCATAAGCCAATTCGTATTCCGCAATAGCTTCGTCTATGCGACCCATTTCACGATAGAGGGCACCCATATCTCGATATGGTTCGGGAGAATCCGGATGGTGCTGGCGCAAGCGCTTCAGGTACACCAGAGCCAAGTCTGGATTCCCGTAACGTCGGTATGACTGAGCATAGTTTGAGAGAGCCCATTGGTAGCCCGGATCGGTGGCGAGAACCGTATCCCACTGGGCAAAGGCTCCGACCGTATCCTGATTGAACTGACGTAGAGTGATGCCATACAGAGATCGCACTTCCTTGTCATCGGGATAGTTGTCCACATAGGCTGCCAACTTCACAAAGGCCGCATCATACTCCTGGACCAACCATATGTCGGAATACACGTCAAGCAGACTTTTCTCTCTGATGGGTAGTTTGCTCTTATATTCCTGGGCCAGAGCAAACTGTACCGCCCCTTCCTGCTGATGACCACTGAAGACATGCGAAACACCAAGACGCATATAGGCCATAGCAAAGGCGGGGTCGATCTGAATAGCCAGATTGTATTTTTCAATGGATTGCTCGAACAGATTCCGATGGAACAACTCTTGCCCTTCCAGATACAGCCTATATGCCTCCGGCGAGGATGTCACCATCGAAGCTACCGCCTTAGCCGGTATCGAGCTTCCTGAGATGTTAAGTGACGCCACAATTTTTATCGTCAGGCTATCGACCAACGCAAAAGGATCACTCCCAACTACTTTTTCTCCGAGAACGATCTGGCCGGAGGCAATGTCCTCCAGACGGGCATCTATGCGTATCTTATCCCCCATCTTGTAGAACGAACCCGATAGCACGTTTGTCGCGCCGAGTGTTCTGGCCGCCTCAAGCTTGGCCGCATGGTCGTAACGAGGGGACGATTTGCCGCGAGCCTGCGCTCTTATCTCCTTGAGCGCATCGGCAGCGCCGGGTACACCCTCCAGAGATTTGGCAACCGCTTGGGATATAGCATCTCCGAGTTGATCAAAACCTTCACCACCTTCAATTTCCCCGGTTCTATGCTGATGGTTGAGATAGTCAAGAATTCGTTCACGACTGATGACCGAGATAGTTGCGCTCTGAGCCAGATCAGTGGTGAGAATCTCGGGGAGACCCGTTTCCATCCAATCGAATTCGGGGTCACCAGTCTTGTTCTTGAAACTCAATACCGCCAGCGCATCACCCTCTATTGCTTCAACGGGGAAGGTATCAATGACGGGCTGACTCGCTTCATTGGTGTTGTCAATGATAGCCACGATCAAGGCAATAACAAATACAACACCTACTATAGACCACAATTTTGCCCGGCCCGATAACCGAGATACAAAGACCTGCTTCACAGCCTGGCCACTTACTGACGACAGCCCGGTAATCGAGTCACTGATACCGCTGTCCACCTGCCGCCGGAGATTTCTCAGATCAACAACCAGATCCGCCGCACTCTGGTACCGGTCAGAAGGATCCTTCTGCAGACATTTGTCGAGGATACGCTGTAGCTCGGGCGGAACATTAGGGAGGGGCACATGTTTCGCTTCGAGTATCTTAGCCAAAGTCGCCACCTGTGAAGGACCGGAAAACGGGAAATCGCCGCCCACCATGTGGTACACAAGCACTCCAAAAGAAAACAGGTCGGAACGGGCATCCACTTTTTCACCCCGGGCTTGCTCCGGAGACATGTACGAAATTGTACCAACGATCTTCCCGGCCTTGGTCAATTCCTGCGAGACCGTGTCGGTGGATTCATCCCCCATCTGGACCGGGTCGATTGGCTTGGCCAGCCCGAAATCGAGAATCTTGGGGTTGCCTTCGTCATCAACGAGAATGTTCGTAGATTTGATATCGCGATGAACAATGTTGAGCTTGTGGGCGGCGCTGAGTCCGGAGGCGATTTTCTCAGCGATGCGGATGGTTCGTCCCAGACTGAGTTGCCGCTCCTTAAGAAACTCAAAGAGAGGTACACCATGCACCCTTTCCATCACGATATACTGCACATCTTTGCCGGTCGTCGGATGGGGCGTTGTTCCCATATCGAAAATACCCATAGCATTGGCGTGCGAAATCTGAGCGGCTGTTTTTGCCTCACGCTCAAAACGCTGCAATCGTTCCGCATCATCGAAATAATCCGCCAATAGGATCTTAATCGCAACCTCGCGATGCAGCTTCTGATCCTCGGCCAGATAAACTTCCCCCATGCCGCCCGCCCCGAGCGGTCGCATTATTTTGAAGTGCGCGAATGTCTGACCAGCTTCTAACATGACTTGTTCCTTTGCACAATTGTCAACGTGATATCATCGCACCGAGGTGTATCCTTTATAAAGGACAAAACGTCCTCAATCAATCTATCCCCAATTTCTACGGCAGAAAGATGTCGACTTGCGTGTAAACTGTCCTCAAGGCACCCTTCCCCATACTGTTCGTCGCCGCATTCCGCTTCCGTGACCCCATCGGTGAAAACCACGATGAAGTCACTTTCGTCCATGGTTGTCTTCTGTTCGGTCCATTCAACAGAATCCATAATTCCTATTATAATCCCAGTGGCATCAAGCAATTCCATACTTCCATCAGAGCGAATCAACATAGGAGGATTGTGTCCGGCATTGACGTAGCGGACTTCGTTCTTCACCGGATTCAACAATCCGACGAATAGCGTAGCGAAATCCTCCGACGCACTATGTTTGCGCAACTGATTTGATACCAACTTGACTGCTCGACACAGATCAAATTCGGGCTGATCATAGAGAATGCGAAACGAAGCAAGAATATTGGACATCAACAAGGCGGCCCCCATTCCTTTGCCGCTCACATCCGCAACCATAAACAGCAGTTCACCATTTGGCAGAACAATGAGATCATAAAGGTCACCACCGACGGCCCGACACTGTTCCTGAAAAGCGTGCACGGTGTAACCGGCGATGTCCGGCACCGATTGCGGAACCAGGGTCTTCTGGATATTTGATGCACGCCTGAGCTCGGCGTCGAGCACCTCCCTTTCTTGGCGTTCTTCAAGCAACTGGTAATTCTGAAGTCGGGACCCGATGAGGTGGCCAAAGGTAGCCAGCAATCGCATAGACTCGTCGTCATAATGATGGATCGGATTGGACGTATCAGCGTACAAAATACCGTGAACTTTGTCCTCGTCGAGGAGTGGCACGGCCATAGCCGAGGTCATATCGGACATAATAATTGAGTGCTGCTCAGCAAAGCGCGGGTCATGTTTTGGATCACCAATGAGAATGACCTGTGGATTGGCGAGAATCTCATTGATGATCGTACGCGAGAGACGAAACTGTCCGAGGTCCTTGCCGCTCGTAAGATGAGCAGCTCCTGTGTAAACTTCATCACTATCAGGCTGCAGAAATAAAATAGCCAGACGTTCCGAGTCAATCACCTTGGAGACCAGTTGTAGGGATTTTTGTAACATGATTTCACGTGGTTCCGGCAACACAAGCATTCGAGCCATTTCTAAAAGTGTAGGCAGAACCTCCGGCTTCTCAGATATCTTAGATGGCAAAGGCTTGAGAGCTTCGGCAATGTCCAGGAAAACCGATTTCTCCGGTTCGTACTCGGCCAGTTTGGTGGTCGGTCCGACAGCGGTTGCGGTCGGTTCGCCCTTTCCAGACACACGGAACTCTACCTGACCGAAGAGTACTGTATCCCCAATTTTGAGTTTCACCGGCTCGACGACTCTGGCTCCATTTACGGCAGTTCCATTGTGACTGCCAAGGTCTTCAAGCTCGACACTATCGCCACTTGAACTCACAGTAATCCTGGCATGTTTTCTGGAAATGGTCCGATCAGATATGTAGTAATCAAACTCCGGAGTTCGTCCCACCAAATACTCTCCCGGTTCCAATTCCCAAGAATACAATTTGCGACCATCACTACCAATAAGTTTCAGCATATACAACTATTTCCCATACCAGCATTTCAATATTACCGTTCCAAGTTAATACTACACTTCCCGAGAGGATATTCTAACTAAAAAAATGGCTAGAGTAGATAGGGTGACCACAGCCGATGTTCGTATACAACACCTCCAGTTGTGGCGGTCCGGATATATCTTCTTTTTGTTCGATCTTGGCACCATTTGGTTTCAGTAGACAGGCCACTCGCATTTAGGTATTTCGATTGACCCGCTCCTGATAAATTGACATCTTGGAACATAAAATCGTCTCGAAGATATGTCTCGCCCTGCTATATGTCAATAGTGGGCGGATTATCAGTCGAATCAATGAGGGTTATCATGCGCGTTATTATCGGACTATTGGTTTTCTTTCTCTCGACAACCTCTGGCGACGACACAAACAAGGGGAACCCCAACGATCTCAACTGGGATGTTCCAGCCAGGAAGCTTATGGTATCGACCCAGATTGAGTCCAGAGACATTTCCGATTCCCTGCTGTTGGAGGTCATGCGTCGTGTGCCAAGGCATCTCTTTGTGCCGAAAGGTCATCAGACCCTGGCTTACAACGACCATCCGTTGCCGATCGGTGACGGTCAGACAATCTCACAGCCCTACATCGTTGCCCTTATGACCAACCTGCTTGAGCTGGACAGCCTTGATCGTGTTCTTGAAATAGGCACCGGCTCCGGTTACCAGGCTGCGATTCTCGCGGAACTGGTTGATACCGTCTACACTATCGAAATTGTAGAACCGTTGGCCACGCGCGCGGCGAAACTACTGGACAGTCTTGGCTACACCAATATCGTAGTCCGATGTGGTGACGGTTACCGGGGATGGCCCGAGAAAGAGCCGTTCGACGCCATTATTGTCACTTGTGCGCCGCCGGAGATTCCCTCTCCGCTGGTTGAGCAGTTGGCCGAGGGCGGTCGCATGATTCTCCCGGTTGGGGTGAATTGGCAGGAACTGGTGCTACTGGAAAAGGAAAATGGCCAGCTCAAGAAAACCAAGATTACCCCGGTGCGCTTTGTTCCGATGACCGGCAAGGGGGTTAACGAAGATCGGAAATGACATAATAAAAGGCCGGTCATCTGACCGGCCTCACTCACAAACCCAATTTACATCCGTGTAGCTCAGGCGTCCATACCAGCAAGTTCTGACATATCAATTACTTTTGAGAGATCAAGGAATATCAGAAGACGATTCTCCAACTTGGCGACTCCCTTGATATACTCAGAATTCACACCGGCGGCAATTTCCGGAGCTGGTTCGATTGTATCGGCCGGCAGACGGAGCACTTCAGCTACGGAATCAACGACCATACCCATAATGTTGCTGCTAATATCCACGACTACGATCCGTGTATCTTTATCGTATTCTTTGTCAGGAAGACCAAATCGCTTACGTAAATCAACAATCGGAATCACCTTACCACGCAAGTTAATAACTCCCTCAACATAGTGTGGAGCCTGTGGAACTTTCGTAATCTCGACCATTCTGTTGATTTCCTGTACCTTCAGGATATCGACACCAAACTCCTCGGAAGCAATCTTGAACGAAACCATCTGTAGCAGTTCTCCGGAATCCTTCGTTCCCAGTGACTGACCAGGTTCTGCAGAAATACTTGTTCCCATGGTAACTCCCTCTATAGCAGATTTCTTTTCTTCAATATAGCACGAGACCTCTGAATCATGCATAAGCCCACCTATTACCAAAAATGTCGGTGCATAGTGTAAACCCTTTAGTCCTTTTATTGAACTTGTCGAAACTCGGTATTCCACGAATTGATGGGCCGTTTCATAGTGAAACGCTAACTCCTTCCAAGCGTGTAACTTTCATACGACACCGACTTGGATGGTTGCCAATGATATCGAAATGTTGTATCTTCGGCCCAAAACAAATAAGACCTTAAGCCGAAAAGGACACATCATGAAAGATAGACGTAACGAGATTCTCGCCCGCCAATTGATCGACTACTCGGTCAAGCTACAGAAAGATGAAATCCTCTACTTGGAAATCAAGGGCAAGCAAACGCTTGAATTAGGCAAGCAGATCATTCGTCTAGCCACCGAGAAAGGCGCAATTCCATTCTGGTTCTACAATGACGAATCGCTCTTGCGCCAATGGATTCGTCATGCCAATGATGATCAGTTCGAAACCCAGGCGGCCTTGCATCTGGAATTAATGAAACGCGCTGACGCCTACATCGGTTTGCGCGGATCGGACAATCCTTTTGATATGGCCGACATCCCGATCAAGCAACTGGAGAAGCAGAACCACATCTTCTATAAACCTGTCCATCTGGAAGAACGAGTTAAGCGCACCCGTTGGGTTGTTCTTCGCTATCCCAACAACGCGATGGCGCAATTGGCCGAGACATCCCAGGAAGCGTTCGAGGATTTCTATTTCGAAGTCTGCTGCGCTGACTATCCCAAAATGTCAAGGGCACAGGATGACCTGCTGGCCCTGATGGAAGCGACCGACAAAGTTCATATCAAAGGACCCGGTACCGACCTGACTCTCTCGATCAAAGATATCCCGATTGTCAAATGTGACGGTCTTCGGAATATCCCTGACGGTGAAGTTTATACTGCCCCGGTGCGGGATTCCATCAATGGTACTATTACTTATAATACCCCGTCGCTATATCAGGGCAACGTGTATACTGGGATTTCGTTCACTTTCGAGAACGGCAAGATCGTCAAGGCCACTTGTGACGGCGACGACAAAAAGCTCAATGAGATTCTCGATACCGATGAGGGCGCCCGTTTCATCGGCGAATTCGCTATCGGTGTCAATCCGTTCATCTTGCATCCAATGAAAGACACGCTCTTTGATGAGAAGATCGCCGGTTCGTTCCATCTAACCCCCGGCCAGTGTTACGATGAAGCTCCCAATGGCAACCAGTCGACTATCCATTGGGACCTGGTTCTCATTCAACGCAAAGACTATGGCGGTGGCGAGATTTTCTTTGACGACAAACTGATCCGTAAAGACGGCGTGTTCACCGACGATAAAATGGAGCAGGATTTCTCTGCGGCGAATCTGAAATCAGACGCATTTTGAGTTTGAAGAAATAGTCACAAGCTCACACGTGGGCGGGCGTAATCGCCTGCCCACGTTTACTGCACTGTATCATGCTGAAAAAGCTACTCACCGGAATGGGAGATACTCGCTAAGACTCAGTAATAACGACACCGGCTAGAACAACCACACCGCCAATTACGAATGGCCAGCCGATCGGTTCGGCCAGAAAGACGTAAGCTACCACCGCAGCAATCACCGGTTGGATATTGTGATAAACCGCGACACTTGAAGCCTCTCTCCTCGCCAAAACCCAGTACCACATCACATACGCCGCTACTGATACACCCAGGGCCACGTACACTACCGACAGCCAGGCCCCGATCGATACTGCAGTGTAGTCGAAGATAGTTGCCCGATACAGCCCAAATGGAAAATACAGAGCCGACCCGGAGGCCAAAGCATAAGCTGTAACACGAAGAGCGCCGTATTTTTCCACCAGTGGCTTCCCCCATACGGAATAGTATGCCCAGGCAATCACCGCTCCGAGGATAATGAGATCTCCCAGAAGATACTCGGTTCCCAACTCAATAGCGCCAGTCGATACCACTACGGAAACACCAATCAGACCTATGGCAACTCCGATTGCCCGGCGTAACACGAACTTCTCCTTGAGATGAATCAGTGCCGCGATGAACACCCAAATCGGCACCGTTGCAAAAAGCAATGCCCCATGCCCGGCGGCAGTAAGCCTCTGTCCATACAGATAAGCAACCTGATTAAACGGAATAATCAAGAACCCAAGACCAATAATCTTGATGTAATCACTGCGCTCTATCGGAATACCGGCCTTCCGCCATCGAACGATACCCAACAATACAACTGACGACAGTACAAAGCGATAGAAGGCAAATGTAAAGGGTTCGATTAAGTCCAGGCCGAATTTAGCAATTGGAAACGTCAGCGCTCCGAGTAGTTGCTGCCCTAGCAGAACACCAACGACCAGAGCGCCCGATGTGGTAGCCTCTGACTTTTCTGGTGCTGTATTGCTCATCAGGTAATCAGCTACTTGATGGATAGCTCCAGGCCGAAGCGGTCGACATCGAATGAAATGCTCTCTGAGAAATTGCGTACATCCCGCACCCAGACCAGGTATTCTCGCAGATCATCCTGATGATCATAAGCTGTCGTATCGTGCGCGATCACCCACGATCCTTCGGGTAGCTTGTCATAAACCTGCTGAAGGAACTCGAGGTAACCGCTGTTGCAGTTCTCATCCTTTGCTTCCAGATACAGAAAATCTATCGGAGCGTCGATTCTTTCCAATGTGACAGCGGCATCCTCGCCAATCAACTCTACTGACTCAGTTTTCTCCAATCGGGCGAAGTTCTCTTTCGCCAGTTCTGTCATTTTCATATCAATGTCTATGCCATAGATTCTCTCTGCCTGGTACTCCCTGTTACGTCCAACACAGGGACCCGCAAACCAGGCCAGCGTATTGCCCCAGAAACTGCCAAGCTCAACAAGTCGCTTAGGTCTCTTGACCGCAGTCAGCATATACAGCAAGCGTTCCATCACAGGCGTAATGCTTGTCCACGAACCCTTGAATTCCTTTTTCACTGCAAACCTAAGGCTGTCGAAGCTCTGCTTGTTGTAGCCGGCATCGGTAGACACAAGCTTCATCGATATGAGCATCTCAAGGGCAGTATCTACTACCTCTACTTCCGCCGGAGATCTACCCAGCCGATATTGCAGGTCGTCGTCACGATAGGTCACTTCTCGCCTTAAACCGTCCTCAGCTTCGTAATTGAACTGGGCTTCCGGGTGTACAACACCATCCTGTTTCAGCTTGTTCAGAGCTAGTTCGATTGCTCTTCCTCGCGGGTGAAATATCTTCATCGATCTTCCCTTTGGGGGCAGTGAATCAAATCAGGCTCTTGACCAGTCCACCATCGACCGGAATCGAAGTACCAGTGATATACGCTGCCCGGTCTCCGGCGAGAAACGCAATCAGTGAGGCAAGCTCATCCGGTTGGCCAACTCTTCCGACCGCAGTTGCATCGCCAAATCCCGCCATTATATCATCAGGCGAAGATCCGGCATCGGCAGCCAATTTATCCGCAAGTTGCTGTAGACGCTCAGTGGCCGTATATCCCGGACAGACGGTATTGGCGGTAATACCATACTGGGCGTAGGTGTTTGATATTGTTTTGCAAAACCCGGTCAATCCAGCCCGAAACGCGTTTGATAATATCAAGCTGTCCACCGGCTGCAGCACAGCCACCGACGTAATATAGATCAACCGTCCCCAGCCCTGTTCTTTCATGGGACCGATAACCGCACGGGTGAGATTGATCGCTGAGTGCAGCAACAACTCCCCTGCCTCAGTCCATTGTTCAGCGGAATGAACGAGGAAATCTCCCGGTGGCGGACCGCCCGTATTAGATACGAGAATATCAACCTGACCGGCGGTCTTAATGACTTTTGCTACATCTTCCGGATTTGATAGATCACCCACCGCAAGGGCTGGCTTCTGCCCCGTTTGTTCTTCAACTGAGGAGGCTGCCTGTGCCAGTTTTTCCTGATCGCGACTATTAATAGTAACAATAGCTCCCTCTTGAGCCAGAGCCGTCGCGGCCGCTTTGCCCAACCCGGCCGAGGCGCCGGTAACCAGCGCCCGTTTACCATTCAATCCCAAGTCCATGGCTACTTGTCCACTTTTGCGAGTTCCACCGGCAGCACGGCCGATGTCTTGCAACCGCGCTCGAAGTCGGCGATTCGGAAACGTTCGTTCGGTGAATGGATGTTGTCATCGTTCTGACCAAACCCGATCAGCAGGGTATCCAAACCAAGGACTTCCTTAAAATCGACAACGATCGGGATCGAACCTCCCTCACGCATAAATACCGGAGCTTTGCCGAAACCGGCCTTGATAGCCCGTGCTGATGCTTCCAGCCAGGGACCATCGGTAGGCACAACAACACCCTTGGCGCCGCCATGCTTGTCAACTTTGACTCTGACCGATTTGGGAGCGATCTTCTGCAGGAATCTCTCGATCTTGTTGCAAACGTCCTTAGGGTCCATGTTCGGCACCAGACGCATCGTAATCTTGCAGGACGCCATTGACGGTATGATCGTCTTGGCACCTTCACCCTGATATCCGCCGGTTATTCCGTTGACATCGCAAGTAGGACGTGCCCACTGACGCTCATAAGTCGTGTAGCCTTTTTCACCATGAATCGCCCCGATACCTAGCGACTTCTTGTAGTCCTTTTCCTTATAGGGCAGTTTGCGGAACTGAGTACGTTCCCATTTGGTCAGAGCTTTCACATTTTTGTAAAAACCAGGTATAGTCACTCGACCATTCTTGTCATGGAGCTGACCAACCATCGAGCAAAGAATATTCACTGGATTGGCAATGGCACCGCCGAATGATCCAGAGTGTACGTCGCGATTGGGACCATATACGAATACTTCAACTGATGCAATCCCGCGCAAACCGTAAGTTACGGCCGGTAGCTGTTTGTTGAACTGGGCAGTGTCGGATACAACCACGATATCGCTTTTAAGCAGCTTCTTGTTCTGGCGAATAAACTTCGGGAGGTTGACCGAGTGTGTTTCTTCCTCTCCTTCAACAACGAATTTGACGTTGATGGGAAGCGTCCCGGTCGTCTTGATCACAGCTTCAAGACCCTTAATCTGGGCAAACGTCTGTCCTTTGTCGTCGGTAGCACCACGAGCATAAATGTACCCGGCTCTGACTTCCGGTTTGAATGGCGGTGATTTCCATAGCTCAAGCGGCTCTGGTGGCTGGACATCATAGTGACCATAGTAGAGCACGGTCGGAAGTTTCTTGTCGACCATGTACTCGGCATAGACTATTGGATGTCCAGCTGTCTTGACGACGCGGGATTTGAATCCAATACCCTTCAAGTGATCGTTGAGCCAACGAGCACACGCCGCTACGTCTTTTTTGTGTTCGGACTTGGCAGAGACGGAGGGGAATTTCAGAAATGTGAAGAGGTCTTTGCTGCGTTGCTTCTCAGTTTTCTTCAGGTAGGCGAACGGCGTCATCGAGTCCTCCTTGAGTCATTATCACCAATTTTAGCTAGCGGAATATATGACGCAAGCTTTGGAGTGTAAAGCGGATTGAGTCAGTGCCCCGGTTGTTAATAGTCCTTGCGATTGAACACAAGCACTGTAGTCCAGATTAGAGCCAGCGCAAACAGAAGCGACGACCAGACGGGCATCCAGCTACCAACTGTCTCACCCATAGCCAAACTCTCGCCGATCTCACCGATCTCGCCCGTCTTCGGGAATATATAGTAGAGAAAGTCACCCACTTTGGCGATAGCCTTATCGCCAACGAAATCGTGGAATACTTCGTGGAAACTCAATATTATCTGCAAGACATACGTCAGAAAAGCGGTCATCATCGCCAGCGCCGTCGAGCCAAAAACAATCCCGGCGCAAGTCGTGATGCTCAGCCATATAAAATACGAAAACAAACACTCGACGAAAAGATAGACCACGTTCGCATTCGAATAACCGTGGGATAGATACAGAAGCAGCAACGTAACAAGGCCACAAACAACAATCGTGGCACCGTACACCAACCAGATACTGACCAAACGACCAAGATAGAAAGTAGTACGCGAAATCGGTTTCGACAGATAGTATTCCGCCCGTCCGCGCACCAGCATATTGGGGATAATTCCAGCCGTTGCAAACACAGCCAGAAACATCATGAAGCCCAGATGCGACGCCAGTCCCTTGGTGGCAGCAACATCGATCACACCGCCAAGTGGGTCAACATCGGGTTGACCCTCGATCTCGAATTGAGCGCTGAACGAACTGGTAGCCACTATGATGAGTGCGGCAATGATCGTCACCACCACGAACATCCAGATAGCTTTGCGGTCAACCATCTCCAGCAGGCAGTCATGTATCATCCCATTCATGATTCCGCCTTTTCTCCATCCCCATCGTCCGCAACTGGTTGGGTTATGGCCTCGATGAAAGACTGTTCCAGCGATACTTTCAGTGGCTCTACGGATCGAATGGCTATTTTCTTCATCCGTAGCTCGTCGATAACGAAGTTAATCTTATCATCGTCTACCAACTCCACCACCAGCCCTCCAGAGGACAAGCTCAGTATTCTACCCACTTCCTCGGGTACCTCAACCAGACGATTGCCAATCTCAGCTCTGATTTTGAACTGGCACTGACGCTGGGTAAGGTCGTCGATACTGGCGATCCGTACTATATGACCACGCGACAAGATAGCGACTCGATCAGCCACGCTCTCGACCTCCGCCAGCAGATGCGAATTGAGAACAATCGACTTCCCCTCCCCCCTGATCCGTTCTAGCACGGTGCGTATCTCTACCTTGCCCACCGGATCGACACCATCAGTCGGCTCGTCGAGCATCAGCACATCCGGGTCAGGCATCAGTGCCTGCGCCAGACCGATACGCTGCTGCATGCCCTTGGAGTATTTTCGAATCTTCGTTTCTCCCCACTTGTCCATGCCTACCATCGGAAGCAACAAATCTGTCCGATCACTGATTTCTGAAGCACTAAGACCGTATTGACGACCGGTAAATTGAAGCAATCCCAGACCGGTAAGATGAATCGGAAAACGATGATTCTCTGGAAGATAACCCACTTTGCGGCGCGATCGAGGATCAGAGGGGCGTCGCCCCGTAATGTTTATTCGTCCGGATGTAGCCTGCACGATTCCCAGCGCTACCTTCATAAACGTGGTTTTGCCTGCCCCATTAGGTCCCAGCAGGCCGAAGATTTCCCCCTGAGTGACAGAAAACGTGACGGCATCAAGCGCCAGGATACTGCGTTTCTTGAACCCATCGGTATAGGCCTTGGACAGTTCCTGTGCATCAATAACGGTCATCACGTTCCTTCATTTGCATTCTTACAACTGTATTGCATATCCAATACGACAAAGTCAAGAAAATGTTTGGCTTGTCGGTCGAGCAACTTAGCAATTGAACAGCCACCAATAGCGAGGGTGCATTAGGGGATAAGTCCGTCTTGCATAAGTTTTACAACTATCTTCCCTCCGACAGAACGCGCTAAGTTTTTAAAATTAGCAAAAGCGTTACCTTTTGTTGAGGCGGATGCTCTCCAAACTTTATTCCCCGTCTGAATGTCGTATAATTCAGCAGTTGTGGTAGACCAAGGATTCACCCCCCTATAGCCACCTGATGCAGTTGTCTTGGTTATTGAACCTGTCGTTGTCGAAGTAGTTGTTGGTGGGATATAGAATTCAGTTGTCCCCGCTTTACCTGGCGTAATAACAAGTATCGCCTGTACTCGTTTAGCATGGAGATCGGCAAGGATAGAATCATCGCTGGAGTAGAACGAATAGACTTCGCTGAATTTGATACATTCAACTCTGCGCTTCTTCGTTTCAGAAGCTACCTTATCCTCGATTGCTTTCTTCAATTCAATATTGTCGAAATTACCATGGACACAAATATGTGTATATACCCTGTCTCCCAACTCAGGGTGTATCAAAGATTGTATAGATGTTCGAGTACACCCTAAAGTGAGTAGACATATAAGAATAGTCGCTACTTGTTTCATTCTTTCTCTCCTCTGTTAGCGTATCCCGACTATACGCTTCGCATTCTCATTTGTCAACCTACTCCCAACTTTCTGACCGGACTGTGGGCTTCATGAACAGCCACCATGGCACGTTCGTCTATGTGAACGTACCTTTCTCTGATGTCGGCGTGGCCCAATATGCGCTTTGGAAAGGACTGGCCCGATTGTCGTGGGAAAATGCGCCCCTGATGGAGACCTGCTGACTCCAATCAGAGACGCATAATTGACAATTGTTAAGTTGTTGCGGTGTAAGATAAGCCGGCGACCAGAATCGAACTGATGACCTGCTGATTACAAATCAGCTGCTCTACCATCTGAGCTACGCCGGCCATATCAACACTTGGTTGTACGAAAAACGGACGTCCTTGTCAAGTCCTTAAGATCGCTCGACAAATATGAGAATCATGCTTTCCGCTTCCACTTTACACCTTGAGCAGTGTCCTCAAGAATAATTCCACACGCAGCCAGGTCATCTCGTATTTTGTCGGCCAATGCGAAATCCTTGTTCTTACGGGCTTCTGCTCGCTGCTCAATCAGGCCATCAATCTCAGCATCGATGCCTTCTTCTCCAGCCTCAAAGCAGAAATTCAGGACTTCATCAAGCCGACGAATCGTGGATAGGGCATTGTCGCGCTCTTCAATTGAAAGTCGATTCTCCGCTTTGAGCCGATTGATGTCGCGAATGAAATCAAACACGACACCCAGTGCTCCCGAGATATTAAGATCATCATCCAGCGCCAATTCAAACCCGGACTTCGCCTTTTCGATAACTTTCTCGACCTCACCTCCCGAAGAATCTCCTCCGGAATACTCGCCCAGATTCGACACGCAGCAAAGATACCTATTGACCGCCTTTCTTGCAGCATCCAAACCGGTAAGACTGAAGTTCAACTGCTGGCGGTAATGAGTCGCCAGTAGCAAATATCGTACGGCAACGCCGGAGTATCCCTTTTTCATCAGGTCTCGAAGCGTGTGGAAATTGCCCAGGGACTTGGACATCCTGCGTCCCTCAACAATGAGGTACTCGCTGTGCATCCAGTAGTTGACAAACTTCTTACCGGTAGCCCCTTCCGATTGAGCAATCTCATTCTCATGGTGGGGGAACATATTGTCCACGCCGCCGGTGTGAATGTCAAATGTCTCGCCAAGAAATTTCATCGACATAGCCGAACATTCAATATGCCAACCCGGACGGCCCTTGCCAAGTTCCGTTTCCCAGTAGACATCACCGTCGGCTTCATCCCATGCTTTCCAGAGTGCGAAATCCGAGACTGAATCTTTTTCATATTCGTCAGCCGCAACACGCGCTCCAGCTTTGAGGCCATCCAAGTCAAGATGAGCTAATTTGCCGTAGTCCTTGAACGCTGATATGCGGAAGTAGTAGTTGCCATCGACTTCGTAGGCAAGTCCATTCTCGACCAGTTTCTGGATCAACACTACCATCTCGGGGATATGTTCGGTAGCAGGTGGATAGTGCTCAGCACGCTCGATACCCAAACTGTCCAGGTCATCAAAGAACGCCTTGACAAACCGGTCCGTGAACTCCTTCAGCGACACGCCTTCCTTCTGCGAATCACGAATCGTCTTATCATCAATATCTGTCAGGTTCATCACCTGGGTTACATCGTAACCCTTGTACTTGAGATACCGTCGTAACAAATCCTCGAACATATATGTCCGAAAATTGCCGATATGGGCATAGTTGTAAACCGTCGGGCCGCAGGTGTACATACGCACTTTGCCCTCGTCAATCGAGCGAAATTCTTCCTTGGTCCGCGTAAAGCTGTTCTTGAATCTCAGCGCCATAGTCGTTTTAATCCTTCGTAAATGACTTAACTGTCCGGTCGTTGAGTTTTTTAATCACTTCCACAACCAGCTTGACCGTATTGTCATAGTCGGTACGATTCAGAATTGCATTATGGGTATGAATGTACCGAACGGGCGGACCGATCACAATCGAAGGTACTCCGGCACCTGTCTTATGTACGGGACCACCATCTGTGCCACCTCGTTCCATATACGACAGGTGATATGGTATCTTCTTGGTTTCGGCTGTACTAATCACCAGATCGCGTAATTTGAGATTTGGGATCATCACAGCGTCATATATCAACACTGCGGGTCCGGCTCCCAGACGCTCGTCACGATCCATCCCCTCCGGCGGCATATCACGAGCGATACCAGTATCAATAACGATGCAGACATCAGGGTCGCCGACAAACGCGGCTGTTTGAGCACCACGAAGGCCAACCTCTTCCTGCACACTAGCAGCACCAAGGATTGTGCTGGCGTGTTTGGTCTTCTGGAGTTTCCTCAGAACATCAAGAACAATGGCGCAGGAAACCCGATTATCAAACGCCTTGGACATATACATCTTGCGATTGCCCATAATTGTGAACTCGCTGTCGGGTACGATCGGATCGCCTACCTTTATACTCAGTTTCTTTTTGATGTCGTACTTCTTCTGAACACCCACATCGATGTACATATCTTTAAGTTCCACAACCTTCTTGCGGTCTTCCATCGGCACCATGTGAGGTGGTTGAGAACCAACGACTCCCAATACCGGTCCCTTGGATGTCATAACCCGCACACGCTGGCCCATAGCTAAATGACCCCACCAACCTCCAAGGGGCAGGAACTTGATGTAGCCGTTAGATGTGATTTCCTTGACCATAAAGCCAATTTCGTCCATGTGGCTAATCATCATCACACGGGGTCGGTCGGATGTTCCAGGTTTGATGCCGATAATCGATCCGAGCCGGTCATGCTGAATTTCGTCAACCAGCCCTTCCATTTCGCGCTTCAGTATCTGGCGAATCTCACCTTCATAGCCGGACACGCCATTGGCCTCGGTGATTTCTTTTAGCAAGAGTTCTGTGCGATCCATATTATCTCCATTAATTACTCGTGTCTTTCATTGCCGTTTCGTGCGGCGGTCGGGACATTCAGAGAATATAATCCACCCCGCATTACTCGTCCACTCATAATTCGAGATGCTCCTCAAGCTCAGCCAGGGTGTGAATCCTGCGCGTCGCCAGAGGCATCTCTTCAGGATACTCCCGACCCTCCTTGATCTTGAGAATAGCCGACATCCCCACTCCGGATGGACCCTCAATGTCCTCGACATACCGGTCCCCCACATACACACATTCCGCCGGAGCCAGTCCGGCAAGATTAGCCGCCTTGATAAAGATATCCTCGTGCGGTTTGCGTTTGCCAAAAGTGGAGCTGAAGAGTGTGAAATCCAGGAAGGGTGTTATTCCAAAACGTTCTAGTTCGCCATGATGCGTTTGCTCAGGGAAGATCGTGTTGGAGATCAAACCCACGACCGGAATGGTCCCTCGAATCTTCTCAAGAGTTTCAATAGTGTCGTCGTAGGCGAACAACTGCGCCTCTACCGGAGCATAGTAGGCGGCAAAGAAATCATCGATCAACTTACCGTCCGGCTCCAATCCCAGCCCCTTCAACACCTCAGTCGCAACCTGAGGAACAGTCCACTCCTGGAGAGTCTTGAGAGCATGATCGCGATAGCGATGTTTGATGCTCTCGAACACTTCAACATAGTGTTCCTTCTCAGGAATCTCATATCCCCGGGAAGACAAAAAATCCCAGGTACTGTTTGTGGCCTGCATGGCCAACTCACTCCAACCGAGCGTTTCGTATTCGATTAGTGTTGATCCGAGGTCAAAAATGACTGCCTTTGGTGATAACTTATCCACAAACGTACCTTATCTTTTGAGTGCCGAATCCAGAAGCCTGATAATTAAATCGTCAAATGTGATCCCACCTGCCTTGGCCGCCATAGGTGCCAGAGATAGCGCGGTCATTCCTGGCAATGTATTTATTTCCAGGAAGAAGTGCTTCTCGTTCTCATCAAGTTTGAAATCTACTCGTGCCAAACCTGACGCCCCCACCATGTCATATAAGATGGTCGCATCTTCCTGCAACCCCTCCTTGATCTCGCGGCTAATCTCCGCCGGGACAATATAGTTAGACTTCCCCTCGGTGTATTTCGCTTCATAATCATACAGGCCGCCTTCGGGTACTATCTCGACCACCGGTAATGCCTCACCATCCAACACCGCTGCTGTCAGTTCACGGCCCTTGATGTACTGCTCCACCAACACCTGAGGACACTCCGCAGAAGCCTTTACCAGTGCTGGATAGAGTTGTCGAAGGGTCTCGACCTTTGTCAGGCCGACCGTCGAACCACCCTGATTGGGTTTTACTATCAAAGGTAGACTGAAATTGCTGCGAATCTGTTCGAGGATCTCCGTCTCTTCTATGCCGTCCTCGATGGAACAGAGTGCCCAGGTCGGAGTGCGAACATCGGCTGACCTTGCGAGACGTTTGGTCATATTCTTATCCATCGCCACCGTCGAGGCAGTCATGCCGGACCCGGTGTATTTCTTCCCAGCCAGATCAAGCAGACATTGGATCGTCCCATTCTCACCGGTCCCGCCGTGCAGACCGATAAAAACAACGTCTACATCTTCGAGCGCGTCAGGTGTCAGTGAAGTAACGACGGCCCGTTCGTCAATCGTATTGGGTAACGTTTCCCCCTCTATTGATTCGGGGATAACATATCGTTGGTCTTCATTTAGAAGTCCAACCCCAAAAGCAGGATCAAGCGCCGTCACCTCATGTCCCAGACGATGCAGCACCTCATAGATGGCCCGTCCGGAATCAAAAGAAACCTCCCGCTCGGAGCTGCTGCCGCCTGCTAACAGAAGCACTTTCATCTATACTCCTCTCCTCACCTTAAGGACTCTCCAGGTAACCAGACTGCTAACCAGAACGATAACGACACCCCAGGCTACTGAGTTATAGGTGCGCCAGAGATATGCGATACGGTCGAAGTTCTCGGCCAATGCGTAACCCAAATAGATCAACAAACCGCCAAACAAAGTGTACGAAATGAATGAATAGGCAACCATACGCACCGGAGCGTAGCGCCCCATACCGGCACCCACCGCAATCGCTGAACGGAAACCGACTACGAAACGCGAGAAGATCATCAGCAATGCCCCCCACTTCTTGAGTTGTTTCTCAAAACGAACAATATCATCAGTTGGGAAATACTTGAAGTTCCTTCGCATAAAGAAATCTCGTCCATATCGTCGTCCGAGATAATACATGAGCATCACCGACGAAAGTCCACCGGCCGCGATAAGAACACCGCTCAACACAAAGTCAAGTCGACCAAACGCCACGAGTACTCCCGTAGCAACGATAAAACTGTCACCCGGAAACGGCGGAAACACATTCTCTATGAAACAGACCACGAAAAGAACGACATACACCCATCCTGAACCATAGGTAAATATCCAATCCAACCACTGGCTTACTTGTTGAACATTTTCACCCATCGTTGCTGATAAGGCAAACCGCGCTGGCGGCTATTCCTTCCTCTCGGCCAATGTACCCAAGCCCCTCGGTGGTAGTTGCCTTCACATTCACCCGCCCAGGGTCGATCTTCAGGAGGTTAGCTATCGCCGTTTTCATTGCTGGAATATGGTTCGCCATCTTCGGTCGTTCAGCTATGATAGTCGCATCAATGTTCACGATCTGTCCGAAACCTGCATCCTGTACGATGCGAACTACTTGAGCCAACAACCCCTTCGAGTCGGCATCTTTGTAAGCAGGATCAGAAGGCGGATACTGCTGCCCGATATCAGGCAACCCTGCCGCACCGAGTAGAGCATCCATGATTGCATGGAGCAATACGTCGGCATCGGAGTGACCCTCCAGCCCACGCTCATACGGAATCCTGACTCCGCCGATAACAAGATCGCGGTCTTCCACCAGCTTGTGAACATCAAAACCAGATCCAATTCTTATCTCAGTCATTATTGTCCCTCAGAAGAATGGCCTCAACAATTGCCAGATCATCGCGGGTGGTTACTTTTAGATTGATGTCTTCTGGCTCAACCAGTTTGACTTTGAATCCACGCGCTTCGATCAATTCCGAATCATCGGTCGGGGAGAATTCACAATCACCCGTCTCCATAGCCTGGTGAGACTCTATTATGAGATCGTACTGAAACACCTGTGGTGTCTGCGCCCCGTACAACCGCGACCGATCAAGTGTGGCAATGACATAGCCATCAGCGGCCCGTTTGACCGTGTCGGCCACCGGCACGGCCAGTATTGCCGCCCGTTCTTTGACGGCCGTGTCAATCACGCGGTCGATATCGCCTGTCGAGGTCAGCGGACGTGCGCCGTCATGAATAGCCACATACTCCGTAGAGATTGGCAACGCCGCGAGACCACGAGCTACCGACTCTTGCCGCGTATCACCGCCCTTGACAATATTGGTTACCTTGTCAAATCGAAACGGATCAACCACTTTCTCAGCCGCGAACAACAGGTGTTCTTCAGCCACCACCACTATTATCTGACTAACCCGCTGAGATGCCTGAAACCGGCTGATTGTCCATGACAGCAATGGTCGACCACATACCTGACGGAACTGCTTGGGGACATCTCCACCAAAGCGAACCGAACTACCAGCCGCTACGATAATGGCACCGATCTTCATGTTGTTGAATATAAGTGTGACACTTCGGTCAAGAAAGGGTTTTATAGTATCAGCATTGCGTCGCCATAACTGTAGAAGCGCATACGTTGCCTAATCGCCTCGTGATAGGCTTCGATAATACGCTGCCGCCCAGCCAGGGCGGAAACTAAGATCAGTAATGAAGATTTGGGCAGGTGGAAATTTGTAATCAAGTGGTCAACAACTTTGAAATCGTATCCTGGTCGAATATACAGATCGACCATCTCGGAAAAGGGTTGGATAACACCATCGACAATCGGCGCCGATTCGAGCGTTCGCACTGATGTCGTGCCAACGGCCATGACTCGCCCCCCTTCTCGTCGGACTTCATTTAGGATTGTTGTCGATTCCGGCGTCAATTCCGCAAACTCCGGATCGACCACATGATCCTCAATTTTATCAACCGAGACAGGCTTGAACGTGCCGGGACCGACATGCAATGTAAGTTCAACAAGACGAACGCCCTTTTCCTTTAACGAACCCAACAATGGGCGAGTGAAATGAAATCCAGCCGTAGGTGCTGCAACTGCTCCGATCTTCGATTGATCTGCAAAAAGCGTCTGATACCGGCGTAGGTCACCGGGGATATCATCACGCTTGATATAGTGTGGTAAGGGCACATGGCCATAGCGACTGATGATCTTCTCACGCTGAGATAGTGATCCAAACCGAACTATCCAACGCCCACCACCGACATCTTGCTCCAGAAGCAATCCCAATACGTCAAATAGAACCGTCTCACCTACTTTGACTCGTCGCGATGGAGAGACAAAAGCATACCAGGCCAACTTGTCGTCACCGACTGTGCGGATAAGAAAGACCTCAACCCTGGCACCGGTCTTACGATGGCCAAACAGACGAGCCTTGAACACTTTCGTATTGTTAACAACGAGCGCGTCGCCACAATGAAGATAATCGGTAATATTCCCAAACGAACAGATACGCGATATTTTGTCATCGTCGCGGTTCAGAATCATGAGACGCGATTGATCTCGCCGACGAGCCGGAAACTGGGCGATCAGCTCGCGTGGTAATTCGTAGTCAAATAGTTCGATATTCATAGATGGTTAGTATCGCAGCTGTCAAAATTCATATGCCTACGGTTGTACTTCTTCTTCCGGGAGCGCCACCATCCGCGCCAGTTCAGAATCAATATTTACTGCGTCCAGCTTACGGATCGTTATTGTCGTACGGATTCCGCTCTTCTCAGATATGTCACTCGTGCTCTCGCCGATCTTTGTAGCCAGGAAGTGGTGGTCGGCAAGGCGGGCGATCTGATGCAGATGAGTAATGACAACGACCTGACAACTCTCCGACAACGTCTTCAATTTGCGCCCAACCTCAATCGCCGTACGGCCGCCGATACCGACATCAACCTCATCGAACACTAACAGATTCTCTTTTAGTCCGGCGCGACCTCGCTCAATCAATTTCAACGCCAGCAGAACACGGGACATCTCGCCCCCTGATGCCGTCTTCACTAACGACCTCATAGGCTCACCCGGATTTGCGGAGAAGAGGAACCGGGCTGTCTCCAAACCATAAGAGGATGGTTTGAGAGCACGGCCATTAACGAAAATTCCGTCATCATCATCATCACTTACCAATTCACATTCAAATCGAGCGCCGTCAATAGCCAGACCGGATAGTTCTTTAACGACGTTCCGACCAATATCCTTTGTGGCTTTCTTCCGTGCTCGATGAAGCGCAACCGCTTTCCCAGCATAGGTCTGACGTCGTTTGTCCGTCTCGGCAGTCAGTGTGTCGAGCAAGCCGTCAATATCTGGACGGTCCTTCAAATGAGCTGTAATATCCTCCAGCGTCACCAGTACAGCTTCTTCGGAACCGCCATACTTCTTTTTTAATTTATATATTTCATCCAACCGCAGATTGACTTCCTCTAGACGAACCGGATCATCATGAAGCGTTCCACCATACTGCTCAATAGAACGCCTTAGTTCTTCAACTTGAAAATCAATCTCTGCCACCGCTTCGACTTGTTTGCTGAGCGTCGGATCATCTTCGGCCATGTTCTCCAGTTCTTTGCGAACCGCACCCACCATATCCACCACTCCCGAATGATCAGCGTCACCGGAAAGATTCCCCACAATCTGAGATGCGGAAGCCATCAAACTCTGGGTCGAGTCAAGACGTCTGCGCTCTGTTATCAGTTCTTCCTCTTCCCCGGATCGAAGACACGCCTGCTCGATTTCACCCTTCTGAAACAGCAACAGTTCACGCTCGTTGATCAACTGTTGGCGTCGATTTGAAACCCGACGGAGTTCGACTGCGCTGTGCTGCCAACTCGCATAAAGATCCGCAACTTCCTCACACAGTTCCGAGGTACCAGCCAGATGATCCAGAAAGTCAAGATGGTTCTCCTCGTCCGTCAGTAGTTGACCGGCATGCTGACTGACAATCTGAACCGTTGGCGCGGTCAATTCACGCAATTGCTTTGCTGATGATGGCTGACCGTCTACTCTTACTTTGGAGGCACCCTTCCGGCTGACCTGGCGACTTATCTCTATCTCTTTCGCATCCGATGGATTGTCAAACACAGCCCTAACATTAGCCGAGTCGCAACCGTGACGAATGAACTCTTTGTCCCCTCGACCGCCAAGGGCCAACGCCAACGCGCCGACCACAACCGATTTGCCGGCGCCTGTCTCGCCTGTTAAGACCGTAAGGCCCGCTTCGAAATCGATTATGGCCTCATTGATGAGAGCGAAGTTGCGAATTGTAAGTCGCTTGAGAATCATAACCCTTGTTTCTTCAGTTCTTCCATTATGCGGTTAGCCGCCTCCTGGTTACCGGTCGCCTCCGCTTGTTCCAGCTCTCCTCTCAACCGTTCGCGAATTCGCTTCTGTTTCTTCTGTAGGAATTGAGTGAAAACGCTGTGTAGTTCGCTGTCGATCTTATCTTTGTTCCACTCTTTGGCCGCGATTGAAGAAATCAATGATCCCAGTTTGTTATCCTGTACTGCGTCAACAAGCGCTCCCGCGTCCAACTGACTCAGATCACGATATTGCTGCGCCATGGCTGCAAACAGCCGGGGAAGTTCCGGCGATTCGAAATCGTCGGGGCCAATCTGCTCGAAGACACTATCAATAGCTCCGGGATTGCTCATAAGAAGTGACAGCAGGTCCGATTCAACCGCATGCAGTCGATGGGGGCGATTCTGTTCGTCTTCGACAAATCGACTTGGTTCACTCGGCACGTTGGTGATCAGATCAACGGCGACTCCAAGGACAGCGGCTGCCTCGGCCAGAAAAAGCGAGCGACGAGTAGGATCGCTGATTCTACTGCCCAGAGCGCCCAGTTCCTTGACGAGTTTTTCACGCCCGATAATACCTGCTGACCCGACATCAAGGTCATGCAGACGAAAAGTGAGGTAATCACGGGAAGCCTCAAGAAGCTCTTTTATCCCTTCCTCGCCATGTTCGCGCGCCACCGAGTCCGGGTCCTCTCCAGCCGGAGCGACCACAACCTTGACTTCCAAACCGGCTTCGTAGAGAACATCCACCGAACGCATAGCCGCCTTACGGCCAGCTGAGTCGGCATCGAAAAACAGGAAGACCTCTTCAGCAAATCGAGCCAACAATCTTGCCTGGGCCAATGTGAAAGCTGTTCCCGACGAAGCAACGACGTTTCTGACGCCTGCCTGCCAAAGAGAAATGACATCGAAATACCCTTCGACCACAATAGCAGAGGATGTCTTCTTGATGTAATCCCGAGCTGTGTTGAGTCCGTAGAGAACATTCCCTTTAGAATACATAGCTGTCTCGGGAGAGTTGACGTACTTGGCCGGTTCGCCCTTTTTCAGAGTGCGACCGCCGAATGCCACCGGCTTCTGACTCAAACTGAAAATCGGGATCATCAACCGGTGCCGAAACCTGTCAAAGTGTTTACCACTCTTCTCTGAGAAGATAGCCAGGCCGCTATCGGCCAAATCCTTCGCTGTCAGTCCCTTCGGTTTAGCATAATTGATGAGGCCGTCCCATCCCTCACCGGCCAGCCCCAGTGAGAAGCTCTCAATCGATTCGGCTGTGATACCACGCCTCGTCATGAGATAAGCATCCAACACCTTAGCATAACGTGGCTCTGACAGTTGTTTCCGAAAATACTCCAGCGCAACCTGGTTGGCGAAAGCGATCTTTTCTGTCTGTTCCCGACGTTGGTCTGATGCGCGGTCTTCGCGAATTGGAATATTGGCCTTGTCGGCCAGATACTTCACCGCTTCAACAAATGACATACCTTCGTGTTCGGACAGGAAAGTGAACACTGTCCCACCCCGTCCGCATCCAAAACAATAGTAGAGTTGTCTATCCGGCGAGATACTAAATGACGGCGTTTTCTCTGTGTGAAATGGACAGACGGCCAGATAACGTGATCCCCGCTTCTTCAGCTTGAGATACCCGCCGATAACTTGAACGATATCAGTCGCGAGGCGTACTTGCTCTATGGTCTCCGATGGAATCAAATTACTTCTTCAGCTTGACGATTGTAACTCCAGAACCGCCTTCATTCCAATTACCAAGGCGAATGGAGTCGACTTCACGACGACCCTTCAAGTACGCTGTCAGAATGCGTCGAAGCGCCCCTGTTCCCTTGCCATGCACAACGTAAACCTGCGACAGTCCAGCCAGAGAAGCCTGGTCGAGAAACTTGTCCATCGCCTCCTTGGCCTCGTCGCCAGTCATGCCGAGCAGATGAATCTCTGGAGAGAGATCGCTGTCCACAGATACGCGGGCAGAGGTCGGCTGCGGTGCCGGGCCGGCAGGCTGATTGAGTTTGCGAAGATTACGAATATCAACGGTGGTCAGAACATTGCCGACCTTCACCCTCGCTTTGTTCTTCCCGATCAACTCGTCGATCTCCCCTTTCTGACTCAGTGAGAGAATCTCCACTCTGTTACCGACATCGAATCGATCCGGTGCCGAGGGCGCGGGGCGCATCTTATTCCGAAGGTCCCTGGCTCGTTTCTGACGACTCTTGACCTGATGATGAAACTCCTTCACCTTGCTCTGGTCAGCTTGCGAATGTCGGATTTCGGCCACCAGCGCCTCGATCTCGCGTCGGGTTTGATCGAGAAATTGCTCTGTCTCCTGGAGAGCTTGCTTCTTCTCCTGCTCGATGTCATTCTTGAGATTCTCGGAGCGGACTTTATAATATTGTTCAAGCTCAGTAGCCCGGGCCAGTCGTTCAGTCAAATCTGCCCGGTCTTTCCTGACGATTGCCAGTTCTCCTTCGAGAGAGGCGATCAGATTGGTCAGGGATTTCTCACTGCTACCGACCAGATCAAATGCCACGCCGCATAACTCATCCGGCAAACCCAGCCGCCGGGCGATTTCAACGGCGTAGGACGAACCGGGGATTCCAAGCCGTAGCCTGTAGGTGGGTGCTAAAGTCTTGCGGTCAAATTCAAGCGAGGCGTTCTCCAGCTCCGGGTGATCCATGGCCAATGTTTTCAATTGCGAATAGTGCGTGCTGACCAACAGGCGTGCCCCGTGGTCGATGGCATGGAGAATGATTGCCTCCGCCAACGCAGCCCCTTCCCTGGGATCGGTTCCGGCACCAATCTCGTCAAACAACAGGAGCGTATCTTCAGATGCCTGCTTAACACCCCGGATCAAATTAACCATGTGCGACGAAAACGTCGATAAGGACAACTCAATCGATTGCTCATCGCCAATGTCAGCCAGAACATTCGTAAATAGCCCCACCGATGATTTTTCGTCAGCAGAAATATGCAACCCCGACTGAGCCATCACTACAGCCAGGCCGACCGTCTTCAAAACGATCGTCTTGCCCCCGGTGTTCGGGCCGGTGACGAGAATCGCCTGTCGCGTTTCGTTCAGTTCCAGACTATTTTGGACAACATCTTCGGCTTTGCCGGCTTGCATTAGGAGCAAAGGATGACGTACTTCAATGAGATTAAAGGATGCTCTGTCGGCTCCAGTGGCGCGGTTGCCTTCGGTCCGTTTGGAGAACTCTGCACAGGCATGAATCGCATCAAGACTGCCTATCAACCGCGTATTCTCCAGAAGAGCCTCGGAGCGTGTAGCGATTTCGGCAGTGATAGCGCGCAAAATACGGTCCATCTCTAACCGTTCCTCTTGCATCAGCATGTTGATCCGGTTGTTGAGTTCCACCGTCTCCTGTGGCTCGATATACAAAGTGGCACCGGTTTGACTGCGATCGTGAAGAATCCCGAGACTGCTCTTATACCGGTGAGATGGAACCGTAATGACATATCGGCCGTTACGCATAGTAACGACATCGTCCTGGTATCCGGCCTGTTTCGGCTGATCTGCCTGCATATTCTGAAGACGAGCCATAATGCGTCTTCGACTGTTCGCCAGGTCAATCCGCGCTTGCTTCAGTTTCGATGAGGCGCTGTCTCGAATGTGACCATCCTCGTCGATAGAACGCCGTATTTCCTTTTTCAATTCCGGGAATGCGCGCACTTTCTCAAGGTAGACAGCTATTGTCGGAAAATGCTCACGACGCTCTACGTCGTAGTCATGGATATCCATCGATACTTCAACCAGTTCAAGAACTTTGAGCATCTCCTCCGGGTCAATGAAAACACCCTCAGTCTGAGATGTTCTCAACAGCTCACGGCAGTCCTCTAATCGATAGAGAGGAAAGGCCTGACCGAAGATGATGATGTCCTTCATCTGCGATATCTCAGTCCCACAGCGTTCGATTTCGTCAGTATCGGAGAGCGGGCCAATCTCTTCCACGACAGCACGACCGAACGGAGTCATGCACCGGCCGGAGATCAGCTCGAGGATCTTGGGGAACTCCAGTACTTCCAGAGTGTGGCTATCAAACATCATCATGTCCCGCGAGTGGTGTTAGCATAGTTCAAACCACTGACCGACGGTAACTTCCCCGTCGGCCGGACACAATATAAGCAGATCATATGGAAATGAAAGGCAAATCAGGAACTACCCAGTCCAGTATTGAAAAACCGATGAAGATTCTGTAGTGCGGTATAGACCTCATCCCTGGCCTCCGACGTTGCTCCTCCCTCGGTCTGTGATTGGGTCATTAGCAGTGTAGTTTCGATCTTTTCTATGAAATCCGGATTGTTCGGGTGTAAAAGCGATGTCCCATCATATATCAAAGGTACGGTCTTGGCAATCGCAGGACCGAATAGAGAGTTCTCAAACGATATGTAGAAAGAATTGGGCAACGGCAATAAAAAAGCCAGGAAAGTAACAAAGCCTATCAAGAGCCAGCCACGAAGGAATCCGACCAGCGCACCGCCCATCTGATCTTTCTTACCAGTCCATTTGATGTCGGCGATCTTGTAGAAAATCAGGCCAACGATCTTGAAGGCGGCATAGCTTCCGGTCAAAAGAATCACAAAGGACAAAAAGGCGGATACAACGGGCGAGCCACCTAACTGATTGTGGACCCAGACAGCAAAGTGATCTATGTAATTAATTGAAATAATGATAGCGACAAAGAAAATCACCAGGGCTGTCAATTCTCGAATCAGTCCCTTCTTCATGCCAACAATTACCATCGCCAGCAACAGCGCCAGAAGCACAGCATCAACCCAATTCATTCATCCTCACTCCGATATAGGATTGGAGAAGCTCTTAGGAGAAATATAGGGAGTTGTTAAATCAGTTGGCAAGCATTTGTGAGGCCAGCTTGCTGATGACCTTACCATCGGCGCGGCCGCGTATTTTCGGCATAACAGCCTGCATTACCAGCCCTATCTTCTGTGGAGAATCCGCCCCTGTTTCATCAATAGTGACCCTGATAAGGTCTTGCAATTCCTCAGTAGATAATTGCTCCGGGAGATAAACCTTGATTATGTCGAGTTCAACTTGGGTCTTTTTCACCAGGTCATCCCGGTTACCCCTCTCGAAGTCGACCAAAGAATCCCTGCATTTCTTAGCACAGCTGGAGAGGACCGTGATTATGTCCTCCTCGTTTAAATCTTCCTGCTTGTCAATGCGCCGGTATTTCAGGTCAGACTTAAGGCCCCGAAGCACCGTGACTTTTTCTTTTTCACGCGCTTTCAGGGCCTTAATCAGATCCTTGTCTATTCTATCGAGAAGACTCATCGATCTTAATGTCGTTCCAATCGTCTCAGTCGTCTGACTTTACGCTTGGCTGCTGCAAGTTTCCGCTTGCGGGCCTCCGACGGTTTCTCAAAATGCTGATGCTTCTTGATGTCAGAGAGAACTCCCGACTTCTCACAGAATTTGTTGAAACGACGTAGGGCTTTTTCAAAGGACTCATCGTCCCGTACTTTTACGCCCGGCAATACTAAACACCTCCTCGAACAACTCTTGAGGTTAAACAACTCAGGGCTACAATGCCCTTTCTATCGGTATGATACCGTAATCGGCCAGCTTGTCAACACATATTTGAATCTCGAAACACGGCAAAACAACTGGCAATAACGATGCAACCAGATTGTTTTGACCGACTATAATAGATATGCCTTTTACTACTTCTCATCCAGCCATTGTCCTGCCGTTGAAAACAATCTGGCCGCGGTACTTCTCACTCACTGGTCTCATGGCTGGCGCGATGGCGCCCGACCTGTTGTATTTCCTGATCGCTACCACTGTTCCGAGGGGTGTCAGCCACTCTTGGTCAGGATTATTTCTCTTCTGTCTGCCGGCTGGGGCACTGTTTGGCTTCGCCTTCCATTGGCTCTTTAAATACCACTTCATCCGAAACCTGCCGTCTCCGTTCGACCGTCGGCTTTCCGGTCTGGCCGCAAGTAGGTGGAAACCGAACGGTCTCCGATGGTGGCTTGTCTATCTGAGCTCAATTATTGTCGGTATCCTCAGCCATTTCCTGTGGGATGCCTGCACGCATGCAGAAGGCGAAATTGCCCACCACTTTCCACTCCTTCACGCACGAATTAGCATTCTAAATCTTGAAGTACATATCGTATCCATAATGCAACATGCCAGTACTGTGTTGGGAGCAGTGGCTATTGTGGTCTATGCCGTCAAGGGAACTATCTTGCCTGAGCAGATCACCGACAATGTTTCGCGAAGTCAACACCAGAAACTTTGGTTCTGGCTAGGAATCGGAATTTCCTCAGCGCTTTTCGCAGTCGGAATCTTGATCTTCTATAGTTCGATTTTCCCGTCGCTAGAGATTCGTCTGGTGAACACTTTGGGGTTAGGTAGTTGGGCCGGGATGTTCTGGACGGTTGTGCTTTACTCAAGTGTTCGATGGTTAAGGCGTCACTAAGGCAGGAACTGTGCACCCAGAGTTGTGGGTAATGTCAAGAGTTGTGTGTAAAAGTGTGTATCCATATTATTCATGCTGCTTT
>JAHOYZ010000030.1 GCA_019038695.1 Candidatus Zixiibacteriota bacterium | reverse complement strand
CAAATAGGACATTTCTACTTTGCTAAAAATAGGACATTTCTACTTTGCCTTGACAGTTGACCAACTTCGCACTTGCCATGCGATTCTCATTACTCTACCATTAGCCCCATGAAACTTGGCATAATTGGCAAACCTCAGTGCGGCAAAACGACAATTTTCAATGCCGCTTCCGGACAGCAGGAAGCTGTCGGCGACTATTCTCAAGCCTCACACCGGGCGATAATCAAAGTCCCCGACGAGCGGGTTGGCGGTCTTGCTGAATTGGACCAACCGAAAAAAACAACTCTGGCTGAGATTGAGTTCCTTGATGCTCCCGGCTTTACCGGCAAGGGCAAAGAGTCAGGTGCACTTGAAGTTAGCCATGAGCTGCGGATGATGGACGCACTCGTCATGGTTATCGATGCTTTCTCTTCACAAGCCGACCCCAAGCGATTTATTCCGGCGTTAATCGATGAAATGATCCTGGCCGACCTGGCCGTTGTTGAGAACAATATCGAAAAGAAAGCACGACGGGTGAAACTAACCGGCGACAAGTCGGCGGCGCGTGAAATGGAATTACTGGAGGTGTGCCGTCAGTGGCTGGAAGATGAGAAGCCCCTGATCGGGTTCGAGCTGGATGCGGCCGATGAGAAGATGTTGCGCGGGTATACTTTCCTTTCGCAGAAGCCAGTATTGATTGTACTCAACATCGCCGAGGAAGACATCGGCAGGGCTGAAGAGATATACCAACAGTACGCCACAATGGTGACCGAGGGCCGACGCGAACTGGTAGTAATTTGTGGTAGGATCGAGGCAGAACTTGCAACCCTCGAGCCTGACGAACAGGCTGAGTTTATGGCCGACCTGGGCATCGCTACGCCTGCCGTAGAACAGGTTATCAAGAAATCATACCGATTGATGGGATTGATATCGTTCCTGACGACCGGCAAACCAGAGACCAGGGCTTGGACAATCAAGGCGGGTACTATCGCACAGAAGGCGGCCGGAGCGGTGCACTCGGACATTGAGAAGGGATTCATTCGAGCCGAAGTAACTCCCTACGATGACTATATTGAGTACAAAACTCTCGCAGCGTTGAAAGCGGCCGGCAAAACCCGCCTCGAAGGTAAGGAGTATATTGTCCAGGATGGCGATGTTATTTTGTTTCGGTTCAATGTTTAGTGGGAGCGTTATGTCGCCGACGGGTCGATAACCTGAACATTTGGGTGATATGTCTGTTGTTGATATGTTAGCCTTGTTTGCCGATATTGGTAGAGAGCCTAATGCGAGGCTCTTCCCAAGTGTGTGAGGAAAAAGTGATTGATACGACCGATGAAGACCAGAAATTGCAAATAGTTGATTCGCGCGTTTTGCCAATCTTGCCCCTGAAGGAAACGCTGGTGTTTCCTTACCTGGTCGTTCCCCTGATGATTCAGGATACTGATCAGGCGCGTTTGGTTGATGACGCCCTTATGCGCGGCTCCAGGATCGGACTGTTTCTCCAGAAAGATCAAGAACAGAAAAACCCCGGTCCCGACGATCTTTACCACGACGGGTGCAGTGGCAGTATTCTTAAGATGTTGCGTTTTCCGGACGGTACGGTTCGTTTTCTTATTCAAGGACTTACCCGTATTCGCATTCGGAAATTCACCGGCTCAGACAAACTTATGCTGGCCGAAGTCGAGGAAGTCCCGGATACCGAACATGACGCAGTGGAACTTGAGGCGTTGCAACGCATTGTTCTGGAGCGTATCAAGTCTCTCTCCGATTTGGCACCCTACCTGACCGATGAGTTTCATCTCTCCGCTATCAATCAGGACACGCCATCCAAGCTGGCTGATTATGTCGCCTCGAACTTGAATATCTCCATGGCCCATAAACAGGACCTTCTGGCTGAGGCTGATGTCCATCGGCGTTTAAGCAAGCTGTACGCCGCGATTCTCAAAGAGATCGAGGTACTGGAGCTGTCACACAAGATTCAAGCCCAGGCCGCCAGCGAACTCGGCAAGTCGCAGCGGGATTATATCCTGCGTGAACAGTTGAAGGCGATCAAGAAAGAACTTGGTGACGGTGACGAAACTTCCGAACTCGATGAGTTCGATACACGCATTATCGAAGCGGAAATGCCGGAGAGCGCTGAACAGGCGGCTCGCAAGGAACTAGACCGCCTGTCACATATGAATCCTTCTTCAGCTGAGTACACAGTGGCGCGAACCTATCTCGACATCCTCGTCACTTTGCCATGGAACAAATCTACAGAAGACAAACTTGATCTGCGACGGGCCAAGAAGGTTCTCGATGAAGACCACTTTGATCTGGAAAAGGTCAAGGATCGCATCCTAGAACATCTGGCCGTGCGAAAGCTCAAGGCCGATATCAAGGGACCGATTCTATGTTTTGTTGGTCCTCCCGGAGTAGGTAAAACATCGTTGGGTAAGTCTATCGCCCGTGCGATGGGACGGGAATTCGCCCGTGTCTCACTAGGCGGGATGCGTGACGAGGCGGAAATAAGAGGTCATCGGCGGACATATATAGGTGCTATGCCGGGACGCGTTATCCAGTCTATCAAACGATGCGGATCCAATAACCCGGTGATTATGCTCGACGAAATTGATAAGCTCGGTTCGGATTTCCGTGGCGATCCTTCATCCGCTCTGCTGGAAGTTCTTGATCCGGAACAAAACGACTCGTTCTCTGATCATTATCTGGAGATTCCGTTTGATCTGTCCAAGGTAATGTTCATTACGACCGCCAATTGGCTGGAACCGATCCCGCCGGTATTGCGTGATCGCATGGAGACGATCCGTCTGCCCGGATATACCGACCTGGAGAAGCTAGCGATTGCCAGGCGACACCTTATCGTCAAACAACTCGACAATCACGGATTGACAAGAAAGAACCTGGTCTTGAACGATTCGGCCGTCAAGGTCATTATCGAAGATTACACGCGAGAGGCTGGACTGAGGAATCTGGAGCGGGAGATCGCTGCAGTTTGTCGCAAGGCGGCTCGCAAGGTAGCGGCCGGGGCAAAGAAGAAAATCACGGTCACAGGGAAGGACATCCCCAAGCTACTCGGACCGCAGAGGTTCACTCGTGAGGTGCTCAGCCGTCAGGGACTGGTCGGCGTTGTACCTGGTCTGGCCTATACTTCGGTGGGTGGTGAACTGCTCTTTATTGAGGCTACCTCTATGCCGGGCAAGAAGACTATGACCCTTACCGGGCAACTTGGTGATGTGATGAAAGAGTCAGCGCAGGCAGCACTTTCATTCATCCGATCTAATTGCACCGCTCTGAAAATCGACCCTCAAGTTTTCGAGGATCGCGAAATACATATTCATGTCCCAGCCGGAGCTACCCCCAAGGACGGCCCATCGGCAGGCATTACTATGGTTGTGGCGCTTGCTTCGCTATTGACCGGTCGGGCGGTCAAACCCTGTATGGCCATGACTGGCGAGATCACTCTGCGCGGAACGATTCTGCCTATCGGCGGACTCAAAGAAAAGCTTCTGGCCGCATATCGTGCCGGAATCGAGGTTGTTTTGGTCCCTGAGGACAATCGTAAGGATACCCGGGAGCTGGCGCCGGAGATCAAAAAGGGTATCAAATTGAAGTTCTTCTCAGAATTGCTGCCCGCAGTGAAGTTCGCGCTTTCTGCTGCCAATGGCACTAAAGAAAAAGTAAGCCCCAAAAAGACCCGTAAGACAAAAAAATCTATCAAGTAGCTTGTTTATGAAACTGGTCACATCGGAACAGATGCGCCGCATCGACAGTGAGACCATCAACAACTACGGCATCCCCGGTCCGGAACTAATGGAAAACGCTGGACGCGGTATCGCTCGACAGTTGGCCAATCTGGTCATCGGCAACGTTCGGGGAACCAGCATCGCGATAATCTGCGGTAAAGGAAACAACGGCGGCGACGGATTCGTGGTTGGCCGGTATTTGTCCGAGATGGGAGCCGAAGTTCGGTTCTATTTCATCGGACCGATAGACAAGCTTTCTCATGATGCACGACTGAACTTCGACCGAGCGGCCGGTAGTGGTATGAATCTCGAAGAAGTCACCTCCATTGATCATCTACCACCACAGCTTGAATGCGATTACCTGATTGACGCTATCTTCGGAACTGGTTTTGCAGGCACACCGCGCGGTTTGACGGGAGAATTGATCGACTACATCAACCGCCAGGAGACAGCAACAATCATTGCAGTGGATATGCCCTCCGGCCTCAATGCCGATACGGGACAGCACGATGGTAGTGTTGTACGTGCTGATTTTACTTTCTCGCTGGCCTTGCCAAAGTATGGTCTCTATGTGACGCCGGGTCGTGAGCTAGCCGGTCATGTGCGTATTGTACCAATTGGGGTACCGGACGAAGTGATTGACAGGTGTAACCTGTCCACATCGTTGATTACACAGGAGATGGTCACAACAAAGTTACCCGAACGCAAGCCGGACGGCCATAAAGGTGATTTCGGAAAGCTGTTTGTATTGGCTGGTTCCATCGGTATGACGGGAGCGGCCGCATTGGCGGCAAAAGCTGCCCTGCGATCCGGATGCGGGTTGGTAATGATTGGCTGTCCTAAGACAATGCTGCCAATCATTGCCTCGCTTGTGGCCGAGGCTACTTCATTCCCCTTGCCGGATGTGGCCAAGAAAGGAACCTTGGCTCTGCGTGGACTGGGCGGCGTACGCAAACTGGCCGCCGAACATAGCGCCGTGGCTGTTGGTCCCGGAATTGGGACGCATCATGAGACCGCAGAATTGATACGAAGGCTTCTTTCTAACCTGGACAAACCGACTGTGATTGATGCCGACGGCATCAACGCTTTCGCCGGTAAAACTGATTTGCTCAAAGCGTGTACTGATACTGCAGAGCTGATCATCACGCCCCATCCGGGCGAGTTCAAACGTCTAACCGGCCAGGCAGTACCTGACGACATTCATGAACGTATTCCCCTCGCGATTTCATCAGCCAAAGAACTAAATTGTATTTTGGTTTTGAAAGGCAGCCCGACATTGGTAGCAAGCCCGGACGGTTCGTGTTACTTGAATCCGACCGGCAATAACGGTATGGCTACCGGCGGCAGTGGCGATGTCCTGACGGGAGCGATTGGTTCACTATTGGCGCAGGGGATGTCGACCATCGATGCTGCCATATGCGGAACATATCTTCATGGCTTGGCGGGAGATTTTGCGGCGATGGAACTCAGTGAGCGATCAATGATCGCCGGGGATATTGTGGATTTCCTTCCCGAAGCGTTTTCACTTCTTGGTTAGGGGAGTCTTCGCACCCCATCTCATAATCAGCCCTACACTGATTGATGTGTAGCTTTCAGTCGAATAGTCGAAAGCGTCCTTAAAAACAGAAGAGAACGGCCACTTCTTATGATAAGAAGTGGCCGTCAAGCTATCTACTCAGTATTGCGAACTCCTACCAACAACCGTCAGGTGCACCACCCCCGGTAAACAGATAGGATACCAGGTAGGTCAGATCAGCAATATCTATCTCTCCACCAGATTCAGAAGTTATTCCATCGACATTGCTTTCAGGCGAACAGGGTGGTGGCGGTCCGCCAGTGAACAAATAGGCAACCAGGTAGGTCAGGTCAGCAATATTGACTTCGCCGATATTATCGACATTACCGCGAAGACCCTCACAACAACCCGTTCCTGCTATGTACGCCGCAAAGGTTCGCGACCAGTATGACCACTCCGAACCATCGAAACTACGAACTCGCCAGTAGAATACCGAATCACTGCCCAAACTCGACTCTGGTATGTAGTACAAGTTCGTAATAGTGTCAATATCGTATAGCGGTGATCTGAAGTCGTAGTAAGGATCAAGCTGGAAATGATACTTCTCAATCCCGGTCGGATCAATCAAACGATGCCACGCAAATCCCGGCAGGTTGGTATTAATCGCCATGCCGTTCGGTGGCGTCATCGATGACACTTCCTCGACCGTGTAGTAGAACGTGATCCACGGTTCATTACTCTCCAGCTCGGTTGCCTTCTTAACCATATCATCGTTGTAATTATCGAATATGATCAGCTCCTGAGAACCATTGATCCGAATCCCTCCCGAAACCACATGGTCACCATACGGATCAGCCCCAGGCTCAAGATTAATACCGATCGAATATTCACCCAACATCAGATTGTAGTCTACCAGTTGTTCATCGAGCGTCCCATCCTGGTCAACATCAACCTGCCACGCATCACCGCCGGCAAGCGTCTGGAAGTTGAGCGACAACTCATATCCCAGCGGGTTGGTCATCGTGAGAGTCACCACGCTATAACCGGTGATGACCATCTCATCCTCAAGAATATCCTCGTCCGGTAACTCACTATAACCAAGGATAATCACTCCCTCATCTACCGCACCGGAAACAAAGTCCGGCTGACCGTCACGATCAAGATCGGCCGTCGCCAGGGCATAGGTAATACCCGATTCGGGATCAAATGGAATAACATCCGGACCCGTAAACGTCCCGCTACCATCGCCCCAGAAAAGCAACAACTCCTGGTTCGTGCCGTCGACCACCATGATGTCCAGTTGCTGGTCGCGGTTGATATCGGCCAGGCTGACATGATGAGCGACGCCGGGGATCAGCAGACTGTCGGTACGATTCATACCGCCGTATCCATCGCCAAGGGCAACCTTCACCACCGACTGACCCGCGCCGTCAACATCAGGCACCACCACAACTATATCCCAGCGACCGTCGTGACTAATGTCAGCCACACCGTTTGCCGGAGGAACGACCAGCGTGGGGAAACCAACAAACATGGCTGAGGCTCGATCGAAATCACCAACTTTGTTGTTTATCATCACCTTGGCCGAATCGTCCTCGATAATCAGCAGATCGTCGAATCCATCGGCGTTGAAATCAACCGCCTCAGCAGCAATAGCTGTCAAAGAAACTATGTGAGCGTCACCCAGGCTACCCGTACCGTCACCATAGAAGACGATATCAGGACCTACAAACAGGTCGTTGAAATCATCACCATTGAAATACCCCAGAGCTGACACCGGAACCACTGAACGACCTTTCGGGACGCCAGGGAGTAATGTTGTGTCCGGAGTGAACTGTCGGTTGTCATCATTGAGAAGGAAAAACACCGTATCCTGTTTGGTTGCCATGATATCGGGGAGCGTGTCGTTATTGAAGAATCCAATCTCCAGGTCGGCCTCGGTGATGGACAGATAGTCTACCGGAGGCTCAAGTGTGCCACCCGGCAGACCCCACGATATAAACAGTCCGGGGATGGTCGTGCCAACATGGATGACGTCCTTATAAGTATCGCGGTCGAGGTCGAACGTAACCATGTCATACATCTGCGCCGAATCTTCCGTCGTAATATCATAGGAAACATCACAGGCATCACCAATACCATCAATATCGGAATCTTCCTGACCGGGATTGTAGACATAGGGACAGTTGTCATCGCAGTTGGAGGTATTACCACCGGAACATGGGTTGTCTCCAGCTACACCACTACCATCGCCATCGTCAAGTATGCCATCACCATCGGCATCGCCGATGACTCCAGGCAGGACTGAGAACTCGTTAATTCCACAGAAAGCGAGATCAAGCTGACCATTGTCAGTCAAATCCGCTAAAACGAGATCATTATAACCTTGTGAAGCAAAGCCAAAGATCGGTGGAACCAGGGAACTATCAAAGGTGAAAACACCCTCACCATCGTTGACATATAAACTTATCCTGTTCCTGACTGTTACGATATCAAGGTCACCGTCACCATCAATATCTCCAGTACCCATAAGCATGGCTGTATGGGAAGGAACAGGTAATGTTGTTTTGGCACTGAAATGTCCCTGTCCATCTCCAAAGATTACTGCAAAGTCATTCTCTGCGAGTATCGAGTAGCTTCCGTGCGAGGCTATGTCGACATGCCCATCATTGTTGAAGTCAGCTGCCACAATAGCTAAGGGTTTTCGCGCGCCGTCGTACGGCACACTGGCTGCAAATGTACCGTCCCCAACGCCGATGTGAACCCAAACCATCGAATCGTCCTCATTACTGCATACCTCGGCAAAGTCCATAAAACCATCTTCATCGAAATCGGCTGCCACCAAGTCGACGGAATATTCTGACGATGTTCCCATCTCACTGGCCACGAACAGTTCGCCCGTGCCATCATTGAGATAGATGTCCAATCCCTGTACATAAACACCCACGGCTACGTCCATCCAACCATCAGCGTTGAAGTCCGCGGGACAGACACAATTTACTCCGGAGCTAATATCGGGATAAAACGTACCTTCGGTAAAACTAGAGTTACCCCCGTTCCCATTCAGGATAGTAAAGCCATGTGGAGAGTATCCGGCTACAACCAGATCAAGATCGTTATCGTTGTTGAAGTCAGCCACAGCCAGATCACTAGCTTCCGATCCTGTAGATAAGTAAGTGACGCTGGTAAGTGAATAGGAGCCGGTACCGTCATTCTCCCAAATATATATCGAATCCTGATCCCCTCCACTCATAGCCAGATCAATATCACCATCACCATCAAAATCGCCAGCTGCGGGACTGACTGCTTTGCGATCGTCATAAATGGGGGCAGACACCAGAAATGATGCTCCGCCACTGGGAACCTCACAGGTAAACGTCCACACAAAAGCACTCTCTAAGAACAATCCTTCCGATGCTTGCACTTCAGTTGTTACAATAACCGTAACCTCTTCACCAACGGCGAAATCATCGTCGGGATCAAACGTAGATGTTTTTGTGGCGGCATTGTAGCTGTAGCTACCCGTGCGAAGACCTGTCATGCTCCCGGATACCAAGAAGGTGGAACTGGAAATTGTGGTGGTGTCAATGTCGGTGTTGAACTCCACGGAGATAGAAGTACCGGAAAGAACATCAAGCTCATTCTGATCCGGACTGGTGGATACAACATTGGGAGTGGTTGCACCAAACATAACAGTTAAGTCGTTTCCGCCACAGCTCAAAAGATCAAGCCTTCCATCACCACTCACATCCACAATGGCCAGATTGTACGGTTCGGGAAGTTCAATAATCTGAGGCGTTCCAAGTGATCCATCACCGTTATTTAGTAATATCCAGGCCGAATCAAGCCACATATGTCCGGTGATAACATCCAGATAACCATCAGCATTCAAATCACCCAGTGCAATTGTATAAGTACTGTCCCCGCCCGCATAGTAATCATTTTTATCCTGGAAATATCCATTACCATTACCACTATTCAACAATACTGAGACCGATGAGGGTATTCCTAAACCAGACGAGCTGGCACAGATAATATCCAGATTCCCATCACCATCCATGTCACCCGTGGTGACATCCCATGGTCTGGCTCCTACTTCAAAAATTGAATCGGACATGTTAAAATCACCACTGCCATCCCCCTTAAAAATAGTAAGAAATGCATTATCATGAACAACAGCAGCTAAATCCAGAACACCATCATTTGTAAAGTCACCGGATTCAATATTATAAAGGTTATCTCCAACAGGTACTGCAAAAGAGGTATCTATGCTAAATACGCCTGTCCCTGAATTGATAAGGATGGCAATACTGTCAGGGGATCCAAATCCTGTGTAGAGTGCCACGGCGATATCCAGATCTCCGTCACCATCAAAATCTCCTTTGCAAATGTCTCTTGGAAATGATGAAAGCAAGCAATCAGAATCATAGTTAAAAGTTCCATCACCATTTCCAGACATTGTGCGAACACCATTTCCTGAGGAATGCGACACCATGATATCAGTAACACCATTGCCAGTGAAGTCACCTGCGATACTTTGTTGGCTTGTTGCACCGCCGTTAGGGGAGGCAATACCTTCGCCATATGTTCCATCACCCTGATTAAGAAAAACGTTTACAGTATCATCCGACCTTATGGCAACAATATCCGGGAACCCATCATAATCGAAAAACGCCGGAATTACTTGCCTGACAGTCTGTGCCAAGGTGTACTGAGAATCAATGACGAACACATCGAGACCTTCCCCTATACCTATGCGGAACGACCAGGTATAGGCTGTGTCAAGGTGCACGCCCTCGGACGACTCGAGAACGGTCGTCAGCGTTACTGACACAACCTCACCGATAACGAAATTGCTATCAGGATCAAACGATGCTGTCTTTGAGGGTTCGTCATAAATGTGATAGCCTGAAATTGGACCCGATATAGAACCGGACACAACGAACGTTGTGTCGTTGATGGAGGTGGGGAGCATCGGAATGCTGAACTCAACAGAAATGGCAGTGTCGGTGAGAACATTCAGTTGATTTTGACCTGGAGCTGTGGCAACAACTGCAGGGATCTCCTTATTGATCAAAATAGTGACTCGGTTGCTATCGACATCGGTTGCCGCAACATCTATATCGCCATCGCCATCAAAGTCCGCTGCCGCAATCCCGTGTGGTCCTCCAATTATTTCGTAAGTAGTTCTGGTGGGGAATGTACCACTGCCGGAATTGAGCATAACTGACAGGTTGAATGAACCCGTGCTACCCGCTAGCAAATCTAAGTCACCATCGTTGTTTACATCGGTAGCAATAACCGAGGCTGATGCGCCCCCGGAAGCGTAGGTTACATAGGGATCAAAACCCGTACTCGGCTGGTTCATCAGTACTGAAACCTGCTGCTGCACTCCGTTGGCAGTGACAACATCCATCCAGTGATTGCCATCAAGGTCGGCAGCGAATATTCCCCACGGGTCATTAGCGGTTGCGAGCGTGGAGCTGATCGAAAAATGCCCACCATCATTCTGCAATATCATTACGTTGTGGTCGGCCAGATTAGCACAGGCCAGATCCATACGGAGGTCTCTATTGAAATCAGCGACGGTAAGGATGACCGGCTGGTTGCCGGCGGAGTAGCTGTTGAGGAGATAGAAATGGCCTTCCCCATCGTTATCCAGTATGGAAACATTGTTGCTACTAGAGTTGGCTGTAGCCAGATCGAGAATACCATTGGCATTGATATCGATAACAACTACATCAGTCGGGTTGCCGGTGACTGTATAGGCCGTGAAGGGGGCAAAGGTGCCATTACCATTATTCATCAATACTGAAATACGGTCCTCAGTATTTTCTGCGACCACAAGATCCATGTAACCATCGCGGTTAAAATCACCAGCGCAGAGTCCGTGAGGGTCGCCCAAAACCGCATAGTTCGTCATAGTGGGGAACTGCCCGGTACCGTCGTTGAGCAGCACTGATATATTGTCGGAATTCCGGTTAGATACGGCCAGGTCAGGATAAGAATCTGCATTGAAATCGGCCGCAACCACCTCGTAAGGGTTTACGCCAACTGCATATGATGTGTCAATCTCATATATGCTCGGACCACCTCCGTCACTTCCGATCGTGAAAGAAAACACTACCGGATCAATCCGCCCATAATCATAAGTCCAGATGTCTTCTGTGAGTACGACGGTTACCACCTCGCCCGGCGCATAATCTGAGGCTGGATAGAAATACGCTACTTCATAATCAAGAGGTTCAGGATTTTCCCAATCATGCCAGACAGACCCAGAGATATGACCAGAGATGCTGCCATGAACCAGGAATGTTTCCTCCCGGATTGACCCGGGTTGAATAGAGTCAACGAAAGCTACTTCAATTCTCATCCCAGGGGAAACATCGATATCGTTATCGATCGGATAGGACCCCATGAACTGAGCGGAAACCGAGCCGCCAATCATAATCACAGCGGCTAAGGCTAGTACAATAATCTGAGTAGTATGCAATCGGGACATATCAATTCTCCCTTGCGAAGAAGTTGTATATTAAGTCAAGTGTGTTTTTCTTACCTGGAACTATGGGTGAGTTGTCGCCTGGCGACTACCCCGTCCACCCCACAATCCCACTTTTGACAATATAGGCGGAATTGTGCGTATTGTCAAGGCGTCGGTTTCTGTCCTTGTCAGAAAGAGATTTATTGATTATTGTAAGCGTCTTATGAGTGGACCATTGTACATGTCAAAAGAAGGTATTCGCAAGGCTGAGGAAGAGTACAAACGCCTCAGGTACAAAGAACGCCCCAAGATTGTGGCCGAGATCAAACGCTGTATGGAAATGGGTGATCTATCTGAGAATGCCGAATACCACGCCGCCAAAGAGGCTCAGACACATATCGAGCGAAAAATCGCCGATCTGGAATTCAAACTGGCCCAGGTGCAGGTGCTGGATACAGATGCCATTCCCTCGGACAAAGTCTATCTCTTTGCCAGAGTGCTGGTGCAGGATACCGACGACGACGAGGAAATCGAGTACACGATAGCCCCGCCGGATGAGACCGATATTGATAACGATGTGATTTCGGTCAAGTCACCTATTGGTGCTGCGCTTCTGGGTAAAGCCGAGGGAGACGTCGTGAAGGTCAAAGTCCCCGCCGGAACGATCGAGTACAAGATTCTCAAGATTTCCAGAGATTAAACAGGAACACGCCCACAGGCTGATCTTCTCAACTTATCAGGCTTTCAATTCCGAGTTCTTCGAGCATATCTTCGGGAGCCAATTCGTCATTATCCTTCAAATAATCGTCACCATTCAGATTCAGTTCGTTAGCGGTTTCGGCGCATTGTTGGGAACAGAAGGTGAGACCATCCTGATAATAAGGCTGGTCTGAGATACCGTAGCCACACTCTTCACAACGCATTTGTGTAACCTCCGAAGTCATCGTTATGCCCCGATTAGATACTCTCAAACAGAGTTGTCGACATTTTCCTGATAGAGATTAGTCTTGAGATAATTAAAATGTCAGGTCCTAAGCTTCAGCCATTTCCCAAACGACCCTGCGAGTCGGGGGTTAAGATGGTTATCGACGTTCGACGCGGCTACTCTTCATCTTCTTCGCAGTGAAAATCAACCGGTTCTTCCTCGAAATATCCTTCTTCTTCGTCGGTATCAAGTCCTTCGGCGGCATAGGAGCATTCCAGAGAGCAGAATACTTGTCCCCCTTCCCGGCGACCTCGTCCATCTATCTCACATCCGCACTGTGTGCATTGCATAGCTTCGTCCTCTTACACCAGCAGTTCCAATCGCAGAACAGTTCTAACAATATATTGCGTACGATAATCTGAGTGGCAAGCGAATTTTTCTGTCCTGATGGACTCTTTTTTGGGGACGATTATCCTGATTATCAGTGCTAATAGCTCGCTATTTGTGGCCCTTGCGGTGTTGACGGAATTTCTCAAGGTATTCAGCCATCCGGGCTTCGCGTCCAGTCTGAGTGGGATGATAGTATTCGGTGCCAACAAGTTCCTCGGGCAGATGTTCCTGATCGGTTAGACCGCCTTCGTAATCATGGGCATACTTGTAACCCTTGCCGTACTCAAGGTCCTTCATCAAGTCAGTCGGGGCATTGCGAATATGGAGCGGCACAGGCAGTGAGCCCCGGTTGCGAGCGTCATTCTGAGCGCGGCTGAAAGCCGAATAGATTGAGTTTGATTTCGGAGCACAGGCCATATAAACGACAGCCATCGCGATAGCCAGTTCTCCCTCAGGAGAACCGAGAAAGTGATATGTGTCGCGAGCATTGAGAGTAAGTGTCAGAGCATAAGGATCAGCCAGACCAATATCCTCAGTGGCGAACCGAATCAACCGCCGCAAAACGTACAGCGGTTCCTCGCCCGAATCGAGCATACGCGCCAGCCAGTACAACGATGCATCGGGGTCACTTCCCCTGATAGACTTATGCAACGCTGAGATCAGATTGTAGTGCTCCTCGCCCGCCTTGTCATAAACCAGCGCCCCTTTCTGGTGCACTTCCTTCAGAACATCCGCTGTGACAGTTCCTTCCTTGCCTACAAACTCCGAGGTTGCTTCGATCAATGCCAGGGCACGGCGAGCATCGCCATCAGCAGCAGCGGCAAGAAACTCCATAGCATCATCGTCAAGTTGAAGATTCATTTCGCCCAGGCCATTTTCCCGGTCGGTAATCGCGCGTTGTACCAATGTGGTCAAATCTTCCGGCTGCAACCGTTCCAGGACATAGACCCTCATCCGGGATAGCAGCGCGGAGTTGACTTCAAACGATGGGTTCTCGGTCGTAGCTCCGATCAGAATAATGTCCCCCTTTTCGACATAAGGAAGAAACGCATCCTGCTGGGCTTTGTTAAAACGGTGGATTTCATCGATGAAGATATAGGTGCGTCGTCCACTCATACGATAATAATTGCCCGCTTTGGATATAACCGCTTTGACATCTTTAATTGATGACGAAACGGCTGAGAAGGGGATGAACTGACCGTTCGTCATGAGCGCGATCAGACGGGCCAGAGTCGTTTTACCGGTGCCGGGTGGTCCCCAGAAAACCATGGAGTAGATATTGTCGACTTCGATGGCTTTGCGAAGGGGAGTGCCTTCACCGACGATTTTGGCTTGACCGACAAACTCATCGAATGATTTCGGCCGCAGACGGTCGGCGAGGGGGCGAATATCTTCGCGTGCTTGTCCGTCGGGTTGATCTTTGCTCTCAAATATATCCATGCCGGTTCAATATATTGTGTAGGTTAAGATCTGACAATCACAATTGGTCGCAAGCGACTTTTCTTGAGAGTGGCAACGCCACTTTGCTTGAGAGACAGGTTTTATCCTCTGGGTGGGGGGAGATTATCCCACTCGACGCCTTCGGCTCTGGGCGGGGTACCGAAATCAAACGTCGCTTTCTAATGGGAGCAAGTCACGCCCCTACTTCACCCCAACGCCTGAATACAAACCAACCGTAAGCCAGAGGCCGTCCGGTTTGCGGTTCTCGATAGAGTGAAAATCTTCACCAAGCTCAATGCTGTAGAACCAGTAGCGGCGATATGCAATACGACTGCTGAACCATAAATGTCGGCTTACGGTTAAATTGAAACCAACCCCCGTGTTGGTTGCCACGCCCGAATAGACGGTCCGTTTACGGTTACCAAGATTGTCTATCGCTCCGTAATCAAGCCTCAGTTGCAGAATTGATGCGCCAAGGAAAAAGAGCGGTTGAATCGTATATTTGGAATAGGACCCAACGAAGGTGCCACCTACGCCACTCAAAACTGCTTTGCCATTCTCGCCCCGCCAGGAGTAATCATGCTGCGCTCGGTAATAGCTCACTTCCGCTATTATCGATGCTGTCTCGTTCCTTACTTCGCGAAAACCAACTGTCACACCCCAACCTGACTCGCCGTGTATATCGGGTACCATAATGTCGTGGGCGTCCTCCCGTTCCGCGCTACTGCCGTCAAACTCACTACTGAGGGTAGCGTAAGGACTGAAAAAGCCGACAAAGATGTCCATCGTCACTGAGTCCTGGGTCTCCTCAACAACCGGCTCGACTTCGTCGGTAGAGTCAACGTCGGCCGAATCGCGAAGGATGGGAACAAGGTTCCAAAATGGAGAGGAGCCATTCGTCCCGACGCTGTTTGGGGAAACAACTCCTGTCGAGATCAGAGCTATCAGAAAAACAGATATAAGTATTGTTCTCATAAAAACTTCCTGCACAATAATTTCTACACTATATAATAATAGGTGCGGGTATCAATAAAGTCAACGGTGATCGCGAAATAGCCCTTGACATTACACGCCTCACGAACTATATATCTACATCACACAGAAGTTCTGATCCTTTAGTAAGGTTTCAAATACTGCTTATTGCATCTTAGCTATCGTTGTTGACAATCTAGTCCGATAACTTGTGGAAAGGAGAGATTATGTCAAAACGATGTGATTTCGTATCAAGAACAGCATCAATCCTGACCGTTGCGGTAGTGTTATTGGTTTGTGTTGCGACTGCGTCGGCGCAATCACCGGCGGCGGTATTCAGGATCGACACATCACTGAACTATCCACTGGGTCCAACGGTAGGGATTCCAGTTATCCTGGAATATCTTGAGCCGGGGCGGGAGATCAACAGTCTCGAACTGACTATCGGTATCGGTTCTCAGGACCAGATGCAAAATTATGCAGGCAGCACCTTCAGGGACTTGGCCATGGCGTGTAATTGGGGTTACTTGGAATGGTCCGAGACTGTTCATGATTGTGAGGGAGATCATTGCCCCGACTGGCTGTTGCATCTCAAGTTGTGGGACATACCGGGCGAATCGACGTGCCCAATTGATGCCCCTCTCGAACTGGGCACAATGCTTTTTCGGACCAATGGGGAACTCGATACATTTTATCCGATCCGGTTTTTCTGGTCGGACTGCGACGAGAATGTCGTTAGTTTTATTGGCGGCGAAGACACCATGCTGGTGTCTCAAAATATTTTCCAATATGACGGCACTGATATTACCGCCGATCTGCCGTTCCTGAACTACACCGGTGCGCCGGATAGTTGTCTCGATCCGGCTCTCGATGACACCGTTCGTGTCAGAGCGATTGATTTCTATCATGGTGGACTGAAAATGACGGTGGTCGACACGCCGTTTGTTGCTCGTAGCGCGGTAAAGATTGAAAAGACACACGGCACCGATCCTGGCGAGGTGGTTGATATCAGTATCACGCTTGAAACCCTATCGCCGGGTACAGAGTACCTTACTATTAGCAATTTTGATTTCCTAATCCAATGGAATCCAACGGCGGCGACATTCCAGTCCGCTCAGCCCGGTCAGTTGTTGGTCGACTGTGAATGGGAGTACTTCACCTATAGGTACAGCGCGAATGCCAGTTGTGGTGAAGGATATTGCCCTAGCGGAGTGGTACGGATGGTGGGATTAGCCGATACCGAAAACGGGTCGCATGTTCCGCTCTGCCTAGCCGATTCTGTGGGCGAGCTGGCCGTAGTGACTTTTCTGGCCACAACAGATCCTGCATGGGAGTGCATCTACTCCCCGATCCGATGGCTGTGGTACGACTGTGGCGACAATGTCGTGGCAGTCGAGCCGACGGGTGAGAACCTCTTTGTCTCGAATCGAATATATGACTTTGATGGATCCTGGTGGATCAATCAGGAGCGTGAGTTCCCGACTACCTACGGAGCGCCGTACGAATGCACTGGAGAGATTGCCCCAGGCAAGTATTCGACGCGGGCGATTGACTACTATCATGGTGGATTTGATTTTACTTGCGCGGATTCCATCGACAATCGCGGCGATATTAATCTCAACGGAATTGCCAATGAGATCGCCGATTACGTTCTCTTTATGAACTACTTCATCTATGGCTTAGGTGTCTTCATCAACGTAGAGGCTCAGACTGCGGCCAGCGATGTAAATGCCGACGGGGTGCCTCTTACCCTTGACGATATGATCTATATGTATCGAATCATCATCGGTGACGCTCTGCCCTATCCAGCGCCTCCTTCTCCGCCCTCTCCAACAGTGGATACTTGTGTTATTGTTCAAGATATTGATGCACAGACGGTGTCTATTGAATATGCCGACAGTCTGGCTGCAGTGTATATGACATTCGGTGATTCAATACTACCCGTCTTTGATTTACCAAACCACGATGCCGGTGGCGAATACGTTGCTCCGCATACGAAAGTTTTGGTGGTTCCACAGCTTTCCTCCACAGTACCACATTTTGGTGCCGGAGAGTTGTTTACATACACCGGCACTGGACATCTGTTGTCGGCCGAAGTATCGTACGACGGTCTGATGAGTATTCCCGTCGTTATTCGCGTGGAGGGAGCCTCGGGGTGCTGTCTTAATCGCGGAAATGTTGATGGAGTCGGCGGTTCCAGTCAGCCGGTCGATGTGGCGGATCTAACGTACCTGGTAAGGTATCTGTTCACTGGTGGATCTTTGCCACCCTGTATCGAAGAAGGCAATGTGGACGGAACGACAGGCTCCGGCGGTTTGATTAATATTGCCGACGTCACCTATCTGGTAGCTTTCATGTTTGTTGGCGGTCCGCCGCCGCCGCCGTGTCCATAAAGTACAGATGCAGAGTCTGGTGGTCCACCCTGCCTGCTCCGGCAGGGTGGACCAGTGGATTAGCGCCTCCGAGACGGACTTACCACCCGTTGTAATCGGTAGGCCACCCGACCGTACAGAACAGAAATGGAGAAACGATATATCGCCTAAGCGTTACATGGTCAAATAGGATGCGATCAAAATCATTGGAGGTAGCGCACATGTTGAAGAAAGGTTGTTTTATGCCCACCAGGATGGGAGTCTTGACGCCGATATTGCTGCTGATGCTTATACTGTCTGCGGGTTTGTCTCAGCCAGCCCAGGCGACATCAGTACGTATTCAGAATATTGAGGACGTACCTCTCGGTCAGAACGTCCAGATTACAATAGATTTTGAGGATGTTGATCCCGGTCAATTGTTGGTTGGATTCGACCTGTTGCTGGCTTATGACTACAGCGGCCTATCATTATTAGACATCGCACAGGGGCAGATGCTCACCGATTGCGAGTGGGAGTATTTCTCTTTCCGTGCGGGTCCAGATGCCAATTGTGGTGATTCGACTTGTCCTGATGGGGTCGTGCGGATCGTAGCCATGGCAGACATTGCCAATGGTCCGATTCATCCTTCTTGCTATGCTGAAAATCCTGGGCAGTTGGCGGTCCTGACCTTTCGGACTACAAACAACCCCACCTATGCTTGTTACTATCTGCCAATTCGGTTCTATTGGACCGATTGCGGCGACAATTCTTTCTCTAACCTGGCTGGCGATTCATTGTTGATTTCAGATAGGGTTATCGATGTTACCGAAATGGACATAACCGAGGAATCGGATTTCCCCACTTTCTTCGGTGCTCCGAGCGAATGTCTCAGTGCGCCAACTGTAATTCGTGGGATAGACTATTACAATGGCGGAACGTGGCTGACCTGCGATCCAGAATTGGCTGAGAATGCTGTTGTTATGATCCAGGGAGTTTCCGGCGTCTGGTTGGGTGAAGATTTTTCAGTAGGCATCAATCTCCAGCAACAGGCTCCGGACGCAATATGGTCGAGCTATGATTTCCTGATTCACTATGATGAAACGGCTATGACATTCATCGATGCCCAGCCTGGGCAGATGTTGGATGACTGTGGCTGGGAATATTTTGTCTACCGCGCCGGACCGGAAGGTGATTGCGGCGGAGTGCCATGCCCGGACGGTACCGTGAGGGTGGTGGCCGTCGCTGATTTGAACAACGGCGAAATCCATCCTTCATGTTTGATTGATAGTACCGGGGAGCTGGCGACACTTGGCTTTCAACTGGTTAATGACTCGGCGCTGATGGATCAGACCTTTCCGATTGAGTGGTGGTGGCATGATTGCGGCGACAATGCCACGGCGTCGCAAAACGGCGACACCCTGTTTGTCAGCAACGACGTATATGATTACTTTGGTTTCCCAATTACGCAGGATGCTTCTTTCCCAACGTTTTTCGGAGCGCCGAGCGAATGTCTTGCGGGCGCAGAGAGGGGCATTGATTTCTACAACGGTCGAGTGCGAGTAGCCGGAGGGCATTTCATTAGTGGCCGAGGAGATGTGAACTACAACGGGATTGCCAATGAAATAGCCGATCTGGTTCTCTTCTCAAACTACTTCTATTATGGCACTGAGGTGTTTACAGTAGATTCTGCCTTTCAGATCGCGACCACCGATATTAACGCCGATGGCTTGATGCTGACTTTGCAGGATTTCATGTATCTGTATCGCATCATCATCGGGACGGCGACGCCAATCGAAAAGAGCGCGTTCGGAGTGGATACGGTAGAAATCTTGCATGACCTGGGATTGAAGCAGGTAAGTTTCAACGCGCCTGATTCGTTGGCGGCTATACGTCTTACCTTTGACGGCGAAATCATTCCCGAGGCTCTCTTTGAAACCACCGGTTTCCAATGGTGGTACAAGCATGAGAGTGGACAGACAGAAGTGATGGTAATGCCGGAATTGGCTGAGGCTGGAAGTGAGCCGAACATGTATTCCGGAGTGCTTTTCAGTTACACCGGATATGGCTTGCTCACGGAAGTTGAGGCAGCCGATTATGCCGACACCTGGTTCTATACATCTATTTCGTATTCCAGTGATCAGGAGAAGCAAGCCACAATCAGTATTGAAAAGACGCACTTAAGCATGCTTGGAACGACCGAGGAGATTGCCATCACACTCGATAGTGTCGAGGCCGGATTTGAGATGGCCGGTTTTGACCTAATGATTGGTTACGATGCACTGACCATGACCCTGATGGGGATTACTCAAGGTCAGTTACTCACCGATTGTGACTGGGAGTATTTCACCTATAGACAGGGAGCAGCGAGTAACTGCGATATCCCCGGGTGTCCGTCCGGCGTGGTACGAATCGTCGCGATGGCGGATGTCAACAACGGTGAGAACCATCCGACTTGTTACGGCGATACCGGGGGAGAGTTGGCCCGTTTGACGATGGTTATCACCTCTGATCCCGCATACGAGTATATGTTTCTACCGATCAACTGGTTCTGGAATGATTGTGGCGACAACGCAGTGTCATCAAGGTACGGCGATTCCATGTTTGTGTCGTCGGATGTTTACGACGCAGCCGGGACCGTCATCACTCAGGAAGATGTATTCCCAACCATGTCAGGATTACCGAGTACATGTCTGACCGGACCAAATATCGTACGAACTCTGGATTTCCACAACGGCGGCATCGATCTTCTTGAGAACATGGGCTGCAATAGTGGTGATATTAACGTCAACGGAGTGTACTATGAGGTTTCGGATTTCATTCTGTTTACTAACTACTTCACATGGGGATTGTCGGTTTTCATTGTCGCTCCAGAGTGGCAGATTGCCCAGACGGATATCAACTGCGACGGGATACCACTGTCGGTTGCCGACCTGGTCTTTCTCCTGCGAATTATAATTGGCGATACTCAGTCTGGTCCGTCACCACCTACAATGGCAGGTGATACCTGCATTATGGTGCAGGATACTCTAGCCGGGACGATATCGCTAAGCTACACTCAGACCCTTTCGACAGTCCACCTGTTGTTTGATGGTGAGATTGTCCCGGAGTTTGATTTCCCCCAGCATGAAACAAGCGCGTATTGGGATGGTGTCTATACGCGGGTTCTCATAATACCGCAGCTGGAGTTGGGTACACTCAGTCCGATCAACTCGGGTCCTTTGTTCTCGTATTCCGGCTCAGGCAATTTGATATTAGCGAATGTTGCATTTGATGGCCAACGAACGATTCCGGTTTATGTCGAAGGCAGTGGTGCAACAGCTTGCTGCGCTCAACGGGGCAATGTTGACGGCGACACCAGCTCAAGCAGTCTTGTCAATATTACCGATATCACAAAGCTTGTAAGTTATCTTTTTAGTGAAGGTTTATCTTCCCCATGTTCCGAAGAGGCAAATGTGGATGGCCTGATTATCGGGGGTAGCCCGACAAACATTTCAGACCTGACCTATCTGGTGGCATATATCTTCACAGGTGGGCCACCCCCGCCGCCGTGTCCGTAAAGTTTCTTAGTTGTGGACGCAGCAATTGGCCGGTTTCCCCCTCAGCCGGCCTCGGATGGAGAGGATTATTCCTCTCCATCCGGCTGCTTATGTGGTCCGTCGCTACTTTTTATTCGTTATTGTATTGTCGTACAACAAATTACGTTACAACTATAGAAAAAAGAGTTGCCAGGTACACTGAAAACGGTTAGATTTCCAGCTTATGGTGAAGACGTAGAAGAAAGCAAAAGACTAATCGCGCAGATAGCCTCACGGACATTTTGAGAGCAAGAATCGTGGTGCCGGAGAATCCGAACACACTTGCAGCATTGAAATTACCCCCTGCTCTGACCGCCCACTAGTAACCGAGGCGTCGCCGCTGCCAAAGCCGCCGCCCATTCCGTGTAGCAGAAGCGCCAATGTAGAAGGAAGTAATTACAGTATTATGACAACACGAACTATTCACCTGATTCTCGTTGCAGCAATGATTGTAGGGGCTGTTCTTGGAGGGATACTTGGATATCTTGTACCGGATTTTATGTTGTCCATCGCAGTTATTGGACAACTGTTTCTGGGTGCCCTGAAACTTATCCTTATTCCCCTGATCATCTCCGTGATTGTGGTTGGCATTTCTTCACTTGGAGACCTGCGCCGTCTGGGCCGTGCCGCGCGGACAACCATCCTCTATTTTCTTGCCAGTTCGACCGTAGCAGTTGGTGTGGGGCTGGCTCTGGCCTACTTTGTCCGACCGGGAGAGAATGTCTCTCACACTACTGCACCACTTTACGGGAGAATGACCGAAGCGTTGAACTCCGGTCTTCCCGAGGTTTTTTCAGCCCTTGCCCCGGCCAATATGCTGCAATCAATTGCACAGGGACAGTACCTGGGTCTGGTCATTCTGGCCCTGCTGTTTGGGGCTGTATTGGTGACCATGGGCAAACGGACGGCAGTCGTCATCAACTTTTTCAAGATTATCTCTGAGGCGTCTATGAAGCTCGTCTCGGTACTGCTCTATGCCGCTCCGCTTGGACTTTTCGTGCTCGTTGGTTCCGCTGTAGCAGTCGATCCCAATTCGGTTACCCAATTGGGTGGTAACATGGCGATGCTCGGGCTTACTTTGTTGGGTGGTATTCTCATTCACGGGTTGATTATTCTGCCTTTGATGCTAAAGTTCATGGGTGGTCAATGGCCCGGACGTCTGGCCGGCAATCTGTCCTCGGCTCTGCTAACAGCGCTGGGAACCGGATCATCGGCGGCGACCCTCCCAGTGACTTATGACGGTGTAATCGAAAAACACAAAGTTGATGCCCGAGCGGGATCGCTGGTTCTGCCACTGGGAACGATGATCAATCTCAACGGCACTGCTATGTATCTAGCGATTGCGGCGATTTTCGTAGCACAACTGGCAGGCGTGTCCTTGTCGGCTGTAGAATATGCTCTGATTGGGCTGCTGGCCCTGGTCCTGTCGTTTGGAGCTTCTGGCGTCGCAGTTCCTGCTACGGGGCCGTTCATGCTGGCTATGCTAATGGGTGCGATCAACTACCCGGTAGCCGCATTCGGTGCACTCACCGTTCTGGTCGTGGTTGATGTCATTTTCGAGCGTGGACGAGCCTTGCTCAATGTATGGGGCACTGCTGTTGGTGCTGTGATTGTTGGGGAGTCGTTTGAATTCAAGACGGCTCGTGGCATCACGCCATCGAATAAAGGAGAACGCGGTTCCTATGATCGTTCACAACGTGGACAGAGCCACAGATCGAGAAATGATCGGCCTATCAGTGGAGAACGACGTGGCCGGGATTCAAGAGGGCGGGATAGTCGCCCACAACGAACAAGAGATAGTAGTCGCCCCGCGAGTGACCGCCGCGAAGGCAAACGTCCGATACGTGGAGAGCGTCCGTCGAACACTCGCATGGAGCGTCCACCAGTACGTGGTCGGCGCCCCGATAATAAAAGTGGGAGCAAGCCACAGAGCCGGCCATCTCAAGACCGACCGTCGCAAAAGCGGCCACCGAAACCCAGCCAGCAATCTTCACCGCCGAAAACTCCGGTAGCGACTCAGCAATCAGGGAAAGATCGGAAGCCATCGGTTCCACGCCGGGCCGAGAGCACGGATAAGCAAAGCCTCAGAAATCGGACGGAAAGCAGATCTGATAGAGAGCCTCGGACAGCATCACCTGTGATACGACCGGAACACGCTACCTCGGATCTTTCTCCTGAGACAGTTGAGCGAGAGCGTACCCGAATTGCTGCCCAGTTGGCCGAGATGAGGCATAAGGAAGAGCGAGTCCAACCTTCTGAGGAAGCTGCCGTATCTGAGTCAATAACGACTCAGCCCCAGACCGAAGAAGAACCGAAGGCTGAGCCAAAGATTTCTCCGGTAATAGATTTTTACTCTGGTCCTGACACAGAGACACCTCCTGTTCCAACCAATGAGTCGAGTCATGCTCCTGATTTGAGTATAAAGGTCGACTCACAACCACAATCCGGAGCCGGAGAGCATTCGCAACCCGATCCCGTCAATAGTGTGAAGGTGGAAACCAGGACAATCGAGGCGGCTCCGATAGAGGTTGAGAAACAGGTTGAGAACAATCTACCTGACAGCGACGACAAGGCAGAGGAACCGAAAAAGGCAGCACCCGAACCGGCAGCTACGTTTGGACGGTCACGGACACGTCGTGGTCCGGCTCGAACATCCAAACCTGACAGCAAGTCGGAGACGGACAAGCCTCCGCTTCCAGCCTATAATACGGAAAACATCTCGTTTGGTCGTTCGAAGCGCAAACGGACAAGATAGAATATCGAGGGTCTGCCGGAACCGAGCGGTTGTCGGCAGGCCCGAGGATAGTAGTTGCTAACTGCTGTCATACCACGCTCTGCATTCGATTCCGAGATGGTACTACCGATAGCTTTTTGGAACCTTCTCCAGAAGTCTACGCTATATCTATTGAAGAAAAAAGATGTTGACCTACAGAGGTGGAACAAAGTAGATTTTACTGAGGCTTAGTAAGAAAATGAACACACTAAAAGTATTCGCTTTGATGCTGACCATGCTGCTGTTGTTTGCAGGGGTGGGCTATATGGTCGGGGGACAGTCCGGCATGATGATGGCCTTCGGGCTGGCGGTTGTGATGAATTTCTTCAGCTATTGGTTTTCCGATAAGATCGTTATAAAAATGTACAAAGCCCGGGAAATCAAAGAGCAGGATCATCCCCTACTGTACCGTGTGGTCCGTCGAGTACAGACCGCATCGGACATTCCCATGCCCAGGATTTACATCGTGCCGTCCAAAGCTCCCAATGCGTTTGCCACTGGACGGAACGTGGATCATGCCGCAGTGGCCGTGACCGAGGGGATGCTGGAAATGCTCAACGAGACCGAATTGGAGGGAGTCATTGCCCACGAGTTTGCCCACATCATCAACAAGGATATGCTGATTGGAACTCTGGTCGCCACTTTTGCCGGGGCAATCAGCATACTGGCGACGATGGCACGCTGGGGGGCTATCCTGGGCGGTCACGGACGTAATGACAACCGGGGGGGGGGGCTGATTGGACTTTTGGCTGCAGCGATTGTCGCACCGCTGGCGGC
>JAHOYZ010000029.1 GCA_019038695.1 Candidatus Zixiibacteriota bacterium | reverse complement strand
TCGACAATACAACACGTAACAATGTGAGGAATGTCAAAAACGGGGTTTATCAACAGGCCCCAAGCTGTGGGCCACCAAGCCTAAATATCTACCGATTGATCCCGGTACTTCACTTTTCCATCGAGGACAGTCGCTAACACCTTTACATTGCGTATTCGACTCGGTGCGATGCGGGTGATGTCATCCGACAGCACAACGAAGTCCGCCGGATAACCCGGCATGAGTTGCCCGCGACAGTGTTCCTGACCGGCCGCGATAGCCGGTCCGACAGTGAAGCCATGAAGAGCCTCGGTGGCGCTGATACGTTCCTCTGGATAGAAAACATCACGTTTGCCGGGTTGGGCACGACGCACCGCCGCAGCGATCCCTGCAATCGGGTCAAGCGGCTCAATGGGCACATCCGATCCGAAAGCCAGATCAATGCCCTTGTCCAAAAGTGTTCTAAACACAAATGTGTTGGCTCCTCGTGATCCCCAATACTTGCGCATCATGTCAATATCCGAGGGGAGGTGCGAGGGTTGCATCGAGGCCATGATGTTTGCTTTTTTCAGGCGGGGAATATCTTTCCGACGGACGAGTTGCAGGTGTTCGATACGGTGGCGAGCGGGTGACCGAAGTGCCGGAGCTTTCTCCAGGCCATCGAGAACATTGGCCACAGCGCGATCACCTATGGCATGAACCGCGCATGGTAAGCCCAGTCGGGCAGCAGAGCGGGCGATTCGAAGAATCTCTTTAGATGAAAGTACTTCGATGCCGACGTTCTGGTTTCCTTTATACTTGTTGAAACACAGCGCGCTCTGGCTGCCGAGGGAACCGTCGGAGAAGAGTTTCACTCCGGCGATGCGGAAAAACTCGGTGCCTGTTCCATACTTCGTTGCCGTGATGTGCAACTTTGGCAACAGGCTGGCGGCCGGATAGTATTCCATCCTCAGGCCAACCTGGCCACTTTCGGCAAGTTTCATCAGGTACCCAAATGACTCCGGTCCATCGAAACAATGTACTCCCGTCACACCTTTGCGGTAGGCGATCTGAAGAGCTTCTCGGTAACAACGATTGATGTGTGCCGTTGATGGGCGTTTGATGAGTTTGAAGACACTATTGTAGGCGGGGCCTTCGCGCAGGATACCGGATGGAGAGCCGTCTGCCAGACGAACGATCTCGCCACCATCGGGATCGCGGGTCTGTTTGGAAATCCCCGCCAGTTCGAGCGCTTTGCTGTTCACCCAGGCTGTATGCCCGTCTTTGGAATAAATAAACGCCGGTCGTCCACCGGTCACTTTATCAAGCATCAGCCGATCCGGTTCGACCTTCTGGCGGAAACGATCAGGAAGATAACCTTCGCCTACGACCCAATCATTCTTGCCCAGCTTGTGACAGGAGCGTTTGATCTCTTTGAGGCAGGCGTCCAGTGTATCGAATTCCTGAAGCCATACTCGTCCGAGCGACATCGCGAAATACACAAAATGGGTATGGGCATCGACAAATCCCGGCACTACTGTGCGGCCGCCCAGATCAATTCGTTTGTGTTTGCGGAAACAATCCACGCCTTCGAGTTGGTTGCCGACAGCCACAACCCGGCCTCGTTCAACCACCATAGAATTGACAATAATTCCATCCGCCATCGTATAGATGCGGGCGTTAGAGATCAAACTCCTCGTCGTCAAATCGTTCTCCCTTTATGCGTACATCACCCTCGCGGCGGGTCAGTTTTATACGGTCCATTTCTTCGAGAATCGGAATGGCGAACTTGCGAGTGTAGCCGAACCTCTCACGCAGGTCGGGTACCGCCAATGATTGAGATGATGTTAGCCTCTCTCGCACAAACTCGATGATTTCGCTCCATACCTCAGTGATGAACAGAAAGTGCGTTCCACATTTGTGGGCTTCGCCGGAATCAAGAATGAACTTGATCGCCTCGCGGTATGGTTTCCCCATGTCGGCTAATTTACTCAAGGTGGGAGGTGTATATTTTTCTTGGCGAAGCAAGTCAATTATTTCGTTGTATGCTTTTTTCACCGGTCCCTTGAGGCTCATATCGCGGCCACTAAGATTGTAGTCACCTCCCGATCGCAACAACACACCACCCGAAAGCATGTGTTTGATCAGGATGTCGGTCGTTTCGGATGGGAAAGGGGAGAGGTGCAGGAGTTGTTCCAGCGGTACACCTTTCAGGTGAGGTTTGCTTTCGAGATATGCTGTCATCCCGTCGCGCAGGTTAGTAGCGGCGTTTTCGAGAACTTCGGTCCGAAAGATATGTCCCTCAAATGAACCTACCTGTCCCTCTCGGGACATCGCGGCTACGTTTTTCTTGACTTCGCTACGAGAGAAATCGGACTCTGCCAGTAGTCGCTCACGAGGGACAAGTATATGTTTGCGAAGTTCCGATAGCACGACATCCTCAACGAGCCCGGATAATCGTTCATGCAGGTATTCGTAGTTTGCCCACAGTTTACGTCTTGGGAAATGACTCAAGTGATCGAGTATTGTTCCCCCGCCGAGAGTGACCATCGGTGTTGGCAGGCGCATGATGAAATGATCTCCGATCAGGGCGTAGGTCGGATCATCCGGTTTGAAAAAGACAATGCCTTTCTGTGAAGGTCTTATCTCGCTTTTTTCGAACAGACGCAACTCACCTTCAACCTCGCTGGTGCCAACGATCAATACGACGCGGCGACGATCTGCAATTGACACCGGGGCATCTTTGAGCAGTTCGACGGACAGTGCCAGTACTGCCTGGTCTTTGAAAAACGACAGGTCCATTCTATCGGAAATGACGCCACCTCGAACCAGCAATTCTCGATTGATGCCAGTTAGCGAGATAGCGGTACGTTGTCCCGGCACTGCTGTCTTAACTTCCTGTCCGTTGGATTGCAATGATCTGATTTTGGCTGTCAATTGCGACGGCCACAGGGAAACTGTCTGTCCCAGCGCAAAACTTCCTCCGCGCAGAGTACCGGTAGCTACACCACCAATACCGGGCCGTACAAATGAACGGTCGATACACAGACGCGGCTTGCCCATGTCTTTGCGTGCCTCGACTGTTTGGGTTATTTCTTCAAGATGGGCGCTTAGTTCTTCGAACCCGAACCCGGTCTGGGCCGATACGGTCAGAATAGGCGCGTCGGCCAAAAAAGAGCCAGCTACTTTGTTGCGAACATCTTCAATGAGTAGTTCCAGCCAGTCCTTTTCGACCAGGTCCGTCTTGTTGATTACGATCAATCCATGTTGAACACCCAACAAACGCACCACCTGGAAATGCTCTTCGCTCTGCGGCATCCACCCGTCGTCTGCGGCAATTACCAGCATGACAGCATCAGTACCACCAGCGCCGGCAATCATGTTCTTGACAAAGCGTTCATGTCCAGGAACGTCTACGAAGGCGATGATATCACCGGCATGAGTTTTATGGAAAGCAAAGCCAAGGTCAATCGTCATACCTCGGGCTTTTTCCTCGGGCAAACGATCCGGATCGGTGCCGGTCAATCGTTTCACTATCGATGATTTACCGTGGTCGATGTGGCCGGCAGTACCTATGACAATCATGAACTGCCTACTCGATTACTTCTTTGATGGCTGTAGTCAGGATGGACAGGTCGTTTTCACTGATCGCCTTCAGGTCAAGGATAAGTTGATCGTTCTCGATCCGACCGATGATCGGCAGACTCCGGTTACGGAATTGACGCATCAGTCGGGTTGCACTGTAAGCGGTAGAGAAGACGATGCCTACCGATGGGATGTCTGCCTCCGGCATTGAGCCGCCACCAACAAAAGCCTTCGTTGCTTCTACCGATAGCCCGGACGGATGACCCAGGTCTGAGAGAATCTTCTGGCCACGTTGATACAGATCAGATTCAGCGATGGATAGAATTTGCCACAGATGGATATCGGTTTGGAAATCCCCGCTCAGATAGACACTTAGTAAATGTTCGACGATGGAGAAGACAACCTTGTCGACCCGCATAGTACGGAACAGTGGATTGCGTTTTATTTTCTTGATATACTCCGAGCTACCGACAATCAACCCGGCCTGCACTCCTCCAAGTAATTTGTCGCCTGAGAACGAAGTGAGATCCACCCCCGCTCTGACCGAATGTCCAACAGTTGGTTCTTCGTATCCCAGAATGTCACGCGTATCAATGAACACACCACTGCCAAGATCGTTGACAACCGGCCAGCCGTATTTGCGACCGAGGGTCACGAGTTCTTTGAGGTTTGCTTCTTCAGTAAATCCGCTCTGGACGAAGTTGCTTTTGTGTACTTTCAGGATCAATCCGGAACGACCAGTCTCGATATTGTCCTCGTAGTCTTTTATGGTCGTAATGTTTGTCGTGCCTACTTCACAAAGCTTCCCGCCGGATTTTTTGAGAATATCGGGAATACGAAAACCGCCGCCGATCTGAACCATTTCTCCGCGAGACAGAAGTACCTGTTTGCGATTAGCCAGCGTATTAAGAATGAGAAACAAGGCTGCCGCGCAATTGTTGACCACGGTTCCAGCTTCAGCTCCGGTGAGAAGAACCAGATATTTCTCGCAAGCAAGTCCGCGACTTCCCCGTCCGCCGGTGTTAAGGTCGAATTCGATATTACCGTAGCCGGTCACCCTCTCTTTGACCGCTTCAAAGAGTGCAGCCGGTAGCGGTGCTCGCCCCAGGTTTGTATGAACGACGATTCCTGTCGCATTGATTACCCTGGTTATTTCCTGCCTCTTGGCCTTTAACAGGGCTTTGCGAATATCGTTATTTAGTCGCTCCAGTGTGATTGGCTTGTGTGTCTTAGTTAGCTGCGCTTTGGCATTCGCGATGGTTGCTTTGATAATTTCCGCTGCCGCCGGACGTGGAATCAATAGTACGGCTTCGGCTAACTCCTCATGCTGAAGTAATTCTTCCACCGCCGGGAAATCTCTCGGTTTCTCAATCATTTTCTGGGCCAATTTTCAGGTTTATAGACTATATCCACGAGGATCCGCCCGACATTGGATAGCGACTGGGCCGAACATTTGTCAGGGGTGTCAAACTCAGTGTGCCATTCTGGATAATCAAAATCGATGAGCACGATCGATGGAACACCGCTCGCCTGGAGTGGCAGATGGTCATCCATCACCGTGTAATGAACGCTGTCGATGAACGTTGTCACGCCGAGACGCTGTGCTGTCTCCCAGACGAGGTCATTAAGGGGCTTGTTGTATCGTTCTGAAAACGCTTCTCGATAGACCTGCTGGTCACGGTCGCCAATCATGTCTATGACGATACCGAATTGGTAACGGTCCCGGATACCCCGACGGGCAAACTCGCGTGACCCGAGGAGGTAATACTGTGAGTCTCCGGACTTGCCCCAGTCTTCACCGTCAACCAGAACCAGATCAACCCCAACTGACGGCGGCTGAATCGACAGCAATCGCGCCAGCTCAAGCAGGACAGCCACCCCGGAAGCGCCGTCATTGGCGCCGTCGATTGGCTCATCAATCAGCAATGTGTCAAAGGCATAGTCGGTTCTGGGACGAGAATCGTAGTGGGCCATGAGGACAATACGTTGCGACGCATCAAGCTGGGGATTGCAATGTGCTATGACGTTTACCATGGGGATGTCCTGCCCGGAATATGGATCGAGAAAAGTGAACATCTGGGAATCAACACTCAGTCCCAGGCTGTCAAAAAAATCGTACACATAGTTGCGACAACGAGCCGAAGCCTCACTGCCGGGAACCCGGGGCGTGAATTCTACCTGGTGGATTAGATGTTGATATGCAAGGTCACCATCGAAAACCGGTGTCGCTACCTGCGGAGAAGAACAACAGAACATAAAAATCGATAGTAGGACAAGATTCGAGCAGAGTAATAGCTTTGAAGTCATGATGCTAATAAATCGGAATGGGTCTATTCAAGTCAAGAGAAACCATCTGTGTGTCAGAGGATACGATGTCGTGTGTATTCGATCATGCTGAATTGAAGGTTAGAATCTTATCTCCACCGAGAGCTTGACTTCCCTCAGATGGCTCTTACGTCCGTTACTGTTGTTGTCGGACCATTGCATGCTCAGGCCGCCACGGATCTTAGGTGAAAAAGTATAGGATATGTTCGGCGATATACGAAACTCTGATTTCTCGGTAGGTCGGCCCTCTTTTCCATCGGCACTAAAGCTTCTGGTTGTGCTCATGTTTCTTTTGACGTCGATTGAGATCGACATTGTTGAGCGGAACTTCACACGGCCAAAAATGGGGAGCTTGAAGCCGCTTGGGGCTGAAAAACTATACTTGGTCGAAGCACCAAAGGTCTTGCGATTGGACTGGGACTCCGACTGAAACTTACCGCTAGTGGGGTTGAAAGCTCGTCTGATATCTTTGGTTAGCGCATACGAAGATGACAACGACAAACCCTTGAACACTTTGAAATTCACCTGGAGCAGAGGATTGCGGCTGATAATTTCGGAAGATGAAGTGACAAAACCGCCATTGAGATCGAACGTTTCTTTCGTGGAGCGTGAGTAGCCTGTGCGAGGTGACAGGACGTCAATGAGCTTATTTACCACGTTCTTTATCAACGGCAGAGTCTTGAAGCGGGAAATGCGAATGGTTAGATCTGGCCAGCTCGTAGAAGTGTTCCGGGAACGGTTCCCCTGTTTGATCAGGTCTTCGTTGATACTTCGCCTGAACTTCACTTCCGTTTTGATGCCACTCAGTAGAGAGAAACCACTGGACAGATCGTAGCTTTTGCCCTGTGATGAAGATGGGCTGCGCGTCTGGGATATAGTTGACACACCGTGATCCCCGCGGACAAGTCCAAAGCGATATTCCAGTCTTGGTCGTGAGTCCATGCCAGGGACAGAAGCTTTGAAATTCTCACTGTAGTTGTATTTTGGCACCTGTATCCACGCAGTCAGGAACCGTAGCACAGCCAGTGGTGGATCGTAGAACGGTTTGCCTTTTTCTACTGTCACGTCCGTTTTGCGGGCGCGCCGACCGCGCTGACGACCGCGGTCACGACCGGAGGAACTGCCTTTGCCGCCCAGAAACTTTATGTGGTCAAATGTGCCGCTAACACTCCATGAGCGAGTGAGCGAGGATCGGCGCGACTCAGAGGACCGGTCCCAGTCGTCACTGTATTGTGCCTTGTAAGACCAGTTAGTACCCAGGAAAGAGAAAACTTTTGGATTGTAGGTTACGCCGAAGGACTGACTGTAGCGTAGTTCAAGACCCAGGCGAAGTTTTTTAAACGACAGGTCCACATTCTCGACGTCACTCAAATCACGTCGGGTATCAAGTCGCAGACTGGAAATAAGGTTCTCCAGGATTTCGTACTGGACGTCCATTTTAGCGTTGAAAGTGCGTTTGAGATCGCTCTGTAGGTCACCGCTGATGTTACGGGATACCGACAGATTGCGGTCATAGTCGCCGCTGACATTCCAGCGTTTTGGGTATAGACCAAGTTGTGATCCGGCTGTTTTCTTCGCGAACGGAATCCACTTGGTCCAGAAGAAAACAGGGATTTTCGGAACCGTCCTCATACTCAGGTCAAATCTGCTCTGCACGTTGTAACTCTCACCGAAGCTGTAAGGTTGATTGACCGAAGATCGGGTGTTTCGACGGTATGAGAACTTTGTGGTCAGACGGTTGAGTAATAATGAGTATAGGGGATTTCTGCCGGGCCGGTTGAATTTCGGAGATACCGACAACGATTGGGATTCACCCAGACTGCGCTCCTCGATGCGGATTTCCTCAGGCAAAACGATGTCGGATCCATTCCGTAGCAACGGAGTTGATGTCGTTTTGGAATAGGATACCGATACGGGAATTTTGGCACCCCATGATCGCGGCATGAATTTGTCAAGATTAACTGAAGCCGAATAAGACATGCTAGTCTGGGTTTGACCGCTACCGAGATTCCGGCTCGATCCACCTCTGGTCGAGGTTGACAGACCGCGGAAATACGGGTCCTTTGTTTGATATGAAAAGTTGTAGCCGCCAAGATCAGCCAGGTTGCCACTAAATGATATCCTTGCCGCCGTACCGACATCGCGACGGACGTCAGTGACCCTCAGTTCATCAAGCCAGATTTCACCGGAAACGTCGTTGAGTTGATCGCTGTTGACAACACCGGCTGCGAAGTATTTGATGGCATTTAGATTCGGATTGCCCCGGACTCGGAAAGTACTGTCGGCATCGTCACTATAGATATCTACATCTAGCCATTCACTGCGAGTTCTTTGTCGTTGTTCCGAGTCCTTAAGGGCAGTTATTTCGTCGAACTTAATATTGACAAAATTACGTACATCCCAACCATCGTACAATCTCATTCGCTGCTGATAGAAGTTGACCGAATCGGTACCCAGTCTGAATATGAACCACACCTTACCATCGTCAGCCGGGTTCAGGTATCTGCCGTGAACATACATTTCTATAGTTCCATAGCCGCTGTAGCCGTCGATCGACACCAAGTTCTTGACGGCCAAACACGTATCGCGAGAGTCCATGTCCTCGAATTGCAACAACAGCCCCCGCTGGGATTCTTCGATGTCGGTGTTGGGGTCAGTGTACGCTTCCACGTTGGAAGGAGCATCAAAGGTGCCATCTTCCTCACTGACGGAAGCGATTATGAATTTCGTTGTAGAGTCAGAATCGTTGTACGCAATTTCATCCTGCCAGTTGGATTGTACAAAATACCAATCGGCAATCTCTATAGTGTCCGCTGTGGTCTGACCAGGCCTGCCTTCAAACCAGATACGGATATGGCTGATCTTATTCCAGTCCGGTTGCAAAGTGGCATCTTCCGAGGATCCATTGATGATGACTTGCTGGACATACTCCCCATCCGCGTCAACCAGATCAGGGTCGTTAATTGGGATGCGATACGTGAACCACGATCCATGACCATCGCCAGGATCGTGCTCCGATGAATCGATTCTGAATCGCACAGAATCAGCCCCGAAGTCGACCCAGTAGGAGAAGTAGCCGTCATCGGTATTGAAATCGTTGGTGAAGGCCTCCTTGTCGGCTATTTCATAATGTTCGCCGTCGATTCTGTTGCCTTCGGTACCGTTAAGCCACTCATAGTTAATCGGGTCGTTCCAGTTTGACTCATTGGTGTATTGTCCGCAATTGGGCGGACAAATGCCGTCTCCGAGGAAAAACCAGTTGTCGTGATTGGGATCGGGATTCGTTGTTGCATTGTAGCGCGGTTCTTGATTGTCCGGCAGGCCATCAAGCCCGAAATCTTCCGACACACCGGTTTCATCTTCACGTTCGAAGTACGCGTTACCGTTGTCGTCAATATCCTCGTTAATTCTTCCAAATTCAATGTGCATGATACCGCTGTCGCCTGGGGCACGGGCTCTGAATTCGAATACTTGTGCTCTTTCAGCATCGATGCGTCCCCCGAAGCTACGTGTTACTCCGGCCCACGAAGTAGTGTCGGGGCTTGAGTCATGTATGTCGTCGTCGCTAAAGGTGTACTCGTACTCAGTTTCACTTCCGTCAACAAGACTCGAATCCCAGGCTGTGTCGAGATAGTTGGGTCGGAAGATGAATCGCAGGCCTCGCACCGCTCCCTGACCGGCACCGGTTTCTTTCTTAGCGTAAATCTCATCTACTCTATACGGGTCGATCAGATTATGCCACAAAAGGCGAGAAAGTTCCGTAGCCGAATCCGTCAACTGGAAAGGGATGGAGGATTTCTGCCATTGAGTACGGAAAGTGCCAATGGAGAGTTGTTCTGTAGATGCTTCAAAATCATCGACGTAAGCCACGCCATCAACGTTGGGGTTGGGATGCGATTGGGCCAGTTCAGCTGATACCGACAGGTTTGAAGGAGCCGTGGTTGAAACAAATGGCAGTGCATCAAGAGCTGAAGTCAGGAAATTAGGGTGCAACTTCACCTGGGTGTCAATATCGTAAATGACCGCTTTGGCGGTTTCCTGCCCCACTCTTGGTTTGCGATCTTCGGCTTTATCCGATTTGTACAGGATAGTAGTGCCAATTTTGAAATCTCGGCCCATATCATAAACGGCCCGCATGCCAAGCAAGGTTTTTTTGGCTACTGCCATGAAAGGGGCATATTCAAAATCAATATTAATATCGGCATTAACATCTGTCGCTTCTTCAGACAGCAGCGTTATCTGGCCGAAATCGTAGTTGATACTGTAGTCGATGTCCTTTTGCAGTTGCCGGCCGTTGACTGTGATTTTCTCCGAACCCTCGATAATGTTGGGTTTCCCCAAGCGGATTGTCGAACTGCGCGACTTTGTGAAGATCCGCATGAAGTATTCACTGGCGATAGGTTGACCGGTAGCAGTGGCATCGTAGATCAGAGGAACTCTCTTCTCCAGGACATGTGAGCTGCCACCGTTCTCGTACAGGAATGTAGTGTCGGTATCAAAAGGACGACGGTGAGGGAGAATCAGTAATCCCCAATCGGGTCGGAACACTTCCGAGCGATTATCAAGCTTGCCGTCAGGGACATTTCTGTTTCCGTCGTATTGATCCAGGCCGAGTATCTGGAGATACGACTGCGTACCAAGTCCTTCGGTGCTCTGGTCGCTTACACTCTCGGTACCGTCCTCTCTACCCCTTGGTCCCTTATAGAACTTAATGTCGAAATCCAAGATATCCGCACCCCGACCAATTGTATAGCAGTTGCGCCACATCAGATCATAGGTGACATAAGTGGTGTCCGCTTTGGGGCTGTATATCAGTTTCAGTATAGCCGTGTCAGAAACGTTGTCTCCCACAGCCTCGATACTGCCGCTGGAGGAACGGAGTACCTCCATATAAATTCCAAGTGACTGATCACGTCTGGAGGATTTAAAAACCATATAATGATGGCGGGACTGCGGATAACTCTTGATATCGTACTCATCGTTTGATATGAGCTCCACTCCAGCTTCCATTGACTGCAAGTATTCCTCATTCTCACTGCTATGGTTTTGCGGGTTCGAGGGATCAACCACCATTCGTGCAAGAATAGCCGTGACTTCGGCATCAATATCCGATTCTCGTCGTGCCTGGTAGGCAATCACTCTTAAAACAGAATCACCGAGTTGGAATTCGGACTCATGTCCCAAATCAAAGATGCGTCGTTTGACGTATTCATTGTCGCGAATTATCTTCGCGCTTTCTTCGCCGCTGGGTGTGATCCGGGCCGATTCCGAGGATCCCTTTTCCTGTGATGCGATTCCAGTGAGACGTAGATTCCCTACCTTGGCTTCTACTTTGATGCCAAATAAGCCGCGAATGCGTGACGAATAGCCGACAAACTTGGTGTTGGGAAGCGACAAGTTAGTATTGCCCGCCTCAATAGTTTTGAGAATGTCGTCTTCGTTGCCTTTGTAGCGAATTTGCAATCGGTTGGCGAGGGGGATATCGGTTTGACTATCCTGAGAAACCTTGACCGTGATTTTGCTGCCGATGGTGCCGGTGATATCGAACCGGGAGATTTGTTCCATATGCAGCGAAGGGAACTTGCTCTGCTTAAAGGATGGTGACTGAGCCGCATCGGTCCATTGCGATCTCCCCGAGAACATGATTTTGCGGAAACCACTTACACGCAATCCGGCTCCGCCCTCACCGAAAATACGATCCAATCGCTTTGGCAGTCCCACATTGATTCCAAGTCCCCCTTTGGTTCTTTCTTGTCGTCCCACATCCAAAGACCCCATAACCGGCCGATGAAATTTTTCATTGCGATTCTGGTCCATTCTGAAAGTAGCATAGTGTCGGGCATCTACTGAGACTGGGATGAGAGAGCTTGTCCGTCTGCCCATCCGCTTCAAATTCGTTTCGAACCGATGCGAGCCCTCATTGAAATTTGAATAGATCCACTTAGGCCGGAACTTCAGTTTGGTGGATAGGGGAGGATAAACAGGTGCACCGAGGGACACGGAAAGTCTGTCAGGGGGATCGACATATGACGACACAAGTGATGCCGGCGCATAGAGGGACATCTTAAACCCGGATGCTGCGTCCGCAACGGGACAAATGCACAGCATGACGCCCATCAAAGACAGAATAGTAGCAAGTAACCTTGATGTTCTCTGAATCACAGTCACTCTTTTGTAATCGGTACGAATCATATCGATATATACTATTCGATAGGCATACTCCTACAATTAGAATTGTCCGATGCGAGTGATCTCTTCTTCCAACTCAACCCCGGAGTTCTTTCGCACCAGTTCCTTCATCCGGGTCGCCAGTTCATGAATGTCGTGCGATGTGGCGTGGCCGACATTGACAATCATGTTGGCATGTTTCTCAAAAACTTCAGCATCGCCGACCGAGAGCAACTTGGCCCCTGCTTCCTCAAGAAGGCGGCCGGCCGCTAGCTTACCATGCGGCTGAGAAGGGTCTTCGATATTCTTGAAGAAGCAACCCGCCGTCAACTGATCCGGGTGTTTCGTCTTTCGGTCAGCCAGGATATCGGCAATCTTCTCGCGAATTCTGCCGGGTTCTCCCTTCTGCAATTTAATTCGGACAGTTACTATGACTTCCTTAGTCATCTTAAGATACGAATCACGGTATGCGAAGCGGCAGTATTCATGGTTTCGCGTTTTGGTTTTCCCTTCCGAATCAATAAGTACGACTTCGGTGACTACATCGCTCATTCCACCTCCATACGCACCGGCATTGCCATACACCGCTCCGCCAGCCGTTCCCCATATACCGGCGGCAAATTCCAGCCCGGTCAGGGATTTACTCGCGGCGAACTCTACCACCGCCATCAGGTTTTCACCTGCGCCGCACTCAATCGTTGTTTCGCCAACGAGTTGAATACCTGCAATCGCAATCTTGATGACCAGACCGTCAAAACCGGCGTCAGAGATCAAAAGATTCGATCCGCCACCAATGAGGACATACGGAATATCGAGTCTACACGCACCCGATATGGCTCGCACTATTTCGTCTACGCTACGAACCGCGATAAAATATTTTGCTGGACCTCCGGTACGGAAGCTCGTCAGGGGAGCCAGAGGTTTATCAAACTCAACAGTGTCACCAATCGCGGCGGCGACATCGGACTCTGGTATGTTCTGGTTAAGTGGCAGTTGTACAGTCGCTTTCATAAGGGGCTATTATAACTGATACCCGCTGTAAGATCAAGAGCAATAAAGCGCTTGGCCAACACGCAATAACGCAACCTCATCTGTTTATACACTTCAATCGAATCGAGATCCAAGTGAATCAGGGATTATGACTTCTCCGGCTCGGTCGAAGTTTCATCCGATTCGGAGTCGCTTGCCTCAGCGCCAGAATTATTACTGTCCGATGTTGCAGTCTCTGTCGGTTGGTCGCTCTTCTTACTCTCATCAACGAAGTTAATGCGGAGTTCATATAGAGCGTGTCCAATCAGTTTGTCTTCGTCCTCGGTGAGATTGCCTTTGGATTTTTTCTCGAGCATTGCCAGCATATCGATACTCGCCTTGGCCATAACCATATCCCGTTCGATCTTGCCGGTCATCGGAGAGGCAAACTTGCCCATCTGCTGCATAGCGCCCATCTGTAAAGACAGAATCATCTGGGAAAAAAGAGTCTTGTCCAGGTCATCTTCGTTGGTCAAAATATGTTCTCCATGATTCGTGGTCGATTTGCCAACGTCTCGGCTTTAGTTTTACCCACCGCCCAGGTTCGAGGCTTTGACCACTGCCGATTCTTTCAGGTACGTATACAGGTTTTGGTAGGAACTGTCAAGGCTGTTATCGTCCGAGAATAGCCGTTCGAGCAATCCCCGAGCTGCTTCAAGCAGGTCGCGGTCAGATGTCAGCCTGGCGGCACGCAACTCCGGTAGACCCGATTGTTTGAGACCATACAGCTCACCGGGGCCGCGTAATTCGAGATCAGCTTCGGCGATCTTGAATCCATCCGTTGTCTGCGAGAAGTAATCCAGTCGACGGCGGGCCATCTCGGAAATTGGCGGATGAGCCAGTGCAATCAGCGTCGCCTGTTTTTTCCCACGTCCGATCCGTCCGCGTAGTTGATGCAGTTGTGCCAGTCCGAATCGCTCTCCATGCTGGATCACCATCAATGTCGCATTCGGATTATCAAGCCCAACTTCAACCACCGTGGTCGCCATCAGTATGTCAAGGTCTCCGCTGTTGAATTGGCGCAAGATTTCATCACGTTCTTTGGCTTTGACCCGTCCGTGTACCATTCCTACTCGAAGTCCGGACAACTGATTGGCGGTCAACTCGGCGTAGGCATCCTCGACGCTGGTTAACTGGAGGTGCTCACTTTTTTCGACCAACGGGTAGATAAAATAAGCCTGTCCACCTCTGGCGATTTCATCGTGAACGAATTGATAAACTTTGGTCGCGGCATCAGGCATGCGCCAGACAGTGCGAACCGGCTTGCGACCGGGAGGGAGGTCGGGAATAGTCGTGATGTCAAGGTCACCATATAGAGTCAAAGCCAGCGTGCGTGGAATCGGTGTGGCTGTCATTACCAGGAGGTCAGGATTGTCTCCTTTGGCATGAAGCTTACCTCGTTGCTTAACGCCGAATCGGTGCTGTTCGTCGATGATGACCAATCCCAATCGCTCGAAGGAAACGTAGTCGTATATCAACGCATGCGTTCCGAAGAGAATATCGATCTCACCCCGTCCACACGCGGCACCGATCTTGTCTTTTTCGGTCTTTTTCATGGAAGAGGTCAGTAACGCACTTGTGAATCCAGCTTCCTCAAGTGGCCGTTGCCAGCCACGGAAATGCTGCTCGGACAGGATTTCCGTAGGAGCCATAAACGCTGTTTGCAAATTGTTCTCGGCCGCGTGAAGGGCGGCGATAATGGCTACCACAGTTTTGCCGCAGCCCACATCACCCTGTAACATCCGTGTCATCGGCCGTGCGCGGCCGAGGTCAGCAGCGATTTCTTTCGTTGCTGCTTTTTGTCCGGCAGTCAATTCAAACAGTAGTGCGGCGATGAATTTCTTCAGGTTTATTCCAGGTGAAGTATACCGTTGTTTTTTAATTGCCACTTCCTTTTGGCGACGACTGGATACGATCAGGAATTGAAACTCCAGCAATTCGTCAAACGCCAACCGCCGCCGACAGGTCTCGATCTGGTCACGATTTTCGGGATAATGAATGTGATGAATCGCTTCTTGCAACGAGGGCAATTTCAGGCGGTCCGTTTCGGCGCGGGGGAGAAGATCGGCGATGTGTTCTGTGAGATTTTCAAAGATAAACGATGTGATCCGCCGGATTCCCTTACTGCTGAGACCGACTTTGCTGAGTTCGGCTGTCTGCGGATAGACCGGAATAATCCGCCCGGCATGGATCATCTGGTCGCTCTCGTCTTCCAGTCGTTCGAGATCGGGATGAAGGATTTGGAATCCCTGAAAATAACTGACCGTCCCTGTGGCTGCGAACCATTGGTTCTTTTTGAACAACCGTTCCCAATAGCGAACCCCCCGAAACCACAGTAGCGACACAGCCCCGGTGCTGTCACCGAGGATAACTTCGTAGCGTTTGTGTTTGCCGTGAAGAACTCCGTGCGCCTTGACTTGTCCGACAATCGTTACCGGTTGATCGACTTTGAGATCAGCAATCGGAACGACCGTGCTTCGGTCGAGGTATTGGCGAGGGAAATAGCGGAGCATATCGCTCACGGTGTGGAGGTCGTAGTTGGCCAGTATCTCCGCTTTGCGCGGTCCAACCCCTTTGACGTATTGCAGGGGAGAGTTTAGGTTCAAAGAAGCCACAGCCCAACATGCCCCCGCGATACGGTTTCGTCAATAATTTTCCTGTGAGTGGAAGGCTCCTTCATCTACCCCATTCATATTCTGTTAGCGGCAGACGCCCTAAACAGGTGATACCTGTCGTCTGCCCTAACCATCTGTCATGCCGGACTTGATCCGGCATCCAGTCTTTTCTTGTCATCGCGAGACCGGTTTTCCGGTCGTGGCGATCTCATCCTCATATTCGTATCGATGTTCCCACCTGTTCCCGCAAAGTGATAATGTCCTATATGAGCAATTTAGAAATGTCCTAATGA
>JAHOYZ010000028.1 GCA_019038695.1 Candidatus Zixiibacteriota bacterium | reverse complement strand
GTATGGGGCAGGCTGTGCTATGATTCTACCGTGACGGAAGTGACTGATTGGACCGGGTCGTTGACTATCAGTCGCGGCGCGGAGATTATTCGGAGAGTTATCCGTTTTGAGCCGGGGCAGGATTTTATTCTCGAACGCACCGACATTAAGCTAATCGAATGGCAGTCCCTGACGACTGTGCATAATGACGGAATCGCCGTGGACCTGTTTGTACCACGTCCGAATCCAACTTTTGACACTACGCTGATTCCCGAAGTCAATAGTTTTGATGACACTACCTGGGTTACGGTCGTTGATACAGTCTATCCGGAGCTGGAGCCGGTTACGTTGACTTTTGAGACGGGTCCGTACAGTCGTGTTTTCTCGATGGAGGAGCTGATTACGCTGGACACGATTATCCTTCTGGATGATTCCAACGTAGTAGCGTTCCATGCTTTCAAGCTTGACCATCGCCCTTGCCCGCGAGGTTTTCTGGCCGGAAAATGGGGATTTAATGAGGAAGGCGAAGGAGTTTTTCGAGGCATATGGATGACCAAACGGGGTCGCATTGACGGCTACCTCAGGGGAACTTTCGGAGAGAACTCTGATGGGCTTAAGGTGTTCTTCGGCAAGTGGATATCGTCCTCAGGAGAATTCGAGGGATTCCTCAAGGGTCTCTATGGTCCCCATCCCAATTATCACGCCAACGGCCACGCCTTTGGAAAAGGACGAGGCTGGTTCTCAGGTAAGATATTTAATGCCAATCGTATAGAAATTGGTGTGCTAAAGGGACGTTTCGGAAGCTCACCCGAGGATTCAAACGGGTTTTTCCAGGGTCGCTGGAAACTGCGGTGCAACGATGCGACTGTAGATGTTAGTGACGAAAATGAAGGCTTTTGACCAAAATTATCCCCGCGTGACTGAGGCATCCGCTCAGTGAATCGCCGGATGTCATATCCCGACCTCCTTAGCAACGGGGGTCGGGGTCTTTCTTTGAGAAAAAAGTCAGAATTCACCTTTTTTTCAATTATTCTGTGATTTTTCTCTTGCATTGGGAACTTCAAGTGTTATACTGGTGTTAGAAAGAATACAGATTCTTAAAGACCCCCCTCTGTCTCTTACCGAGACAGCCCTGCGTTGGGCAGGATTAGCAATAATCCTGCCCATTTTTTTTGTCTGATTCGGACGGTTGTCAGAATAACGTCCGGATTTAATATTCCCAGAGCAATCCCCCCATAGAAGACCAAAAGCTAGTTCCGCATGCGAGAGATATGATTCTTTTCTTCCCAACATCGACCACCAACCGCCCTTGACAATCACTACTCGATTGCTGATATTCCCGCCCAATATAGTGAATATTGAAACAAGACTCTGGAGTCAGTATGGATATTGTAATTCTTATCAAGCAAGTTCCCGAGATCGCTCTCATAAAAGTTGATGAAGCTGCTAATGAAGTGGTTCTCCCGCAGGGACCGGGGACTGTGAATCCAATGGACGAATACGCTGTCGAGGAAGGCTTGCGCCTTAAGGAGCAGCATGGTGGCAAAGTTATGGTAATGTCGGTCGGGACAGATCGGACCGAGTCCGCCCTGCGCAACTGTCTTGCTCTTGGTGTGGATGAGGCTTATTTGCTTGTCGATGATGCGTTCGAAGGTTCGGATCAACAGGCTCTGGGGAAGATTCTGGCGGCTGGAGTCAAAAAGCTCGATGCTTACGATCTGGTCATGGCCGGAAAACAAGCAGTTGATTCCGATTCGGCCCAGGTTCCCGGCGCAGTGGCCGGCCACCTTGACATCCCGCAGGCAATGTTTGTCAAAAAAGTTGAGTCGGTTGGTGACGGTAAGGCAGTGGTCTATCGCACGACCGAGAACGGTTACGACGTGGTTGAGCTGAACACACCGGCGGTTCTGTCGGTAGTCAAGGAAATCAACGAACCACGGTTACCATCTTTGAAGGGCAAGATGGCCGCCAAGAAAAAGCCGATAACCAAATGGTCGGCGGCTGATTTGGGTCTCGATGGCAGCGACATTGGTGCTAACTCGGGTACCAAGACAACCAAAGTAGCACCCCCGCCACCGCGCCCTAAAGGCGAACTGATCGAAGGTGAGACGCCGGAAGAAATAGCGGGTAAGTTGTTCACCAAGCTGCGAGACAATCAGGTTATATAGGTAATTCAGAGCGAACCACGCCACTGGTGAACTTTCGGCAGGAGAAGGACGAGATTGCAACATTCCTGCTCTTGTGTAATGTACTGTCGCATCCTCAACTTCCATATTGTCAAAACTAGTTTTATGACATATATTTGGCTCGATAGCGAGGAGAGAAATATACAGGCTTGAGGATTTGGTCGTCACTCATGGCCCGGCGGCTGTGATGTCGATCGAAATCTCGGCTTCAAAACGATTTGGGAGGCTCATTTTGAAGACATCCAAAATGGTAGTCATGGTAGCAGTGCTGGTTCTGGTTTCGGCAGTGTTAGCGCTGTCGGCACAGAGAACTTATGACTGGGAGTCCAAGTTTGGCGTCGGGGTACGGGGACCGTTGATTATTCCAATGTTTGAGGGGTCCGATTTCACACTGTTTGACACGAAGTACGAACCCTTTGGAATGGGTTGGGACCTCGGCGCTCATGCCCGTTTGGGGTTGACCGAGCGGATCGCTGTCGATTTCTCGATTCACTATGCCTCAAGCTACGACGACAGTACCGCCACCAGTGATCAGTCGTTTAGTTTCAACGGTTCGGATGATGCCTTTGCGCGGATAGAAGGGATGCTCTACAGCCTGACCGGGAATTACTACTTCCGCTATGACCAGAAGACGCAACCCTACCTTACAGCCGGGCTTGGCTGGGATAACTGGCGGGTCAATCGGCGCTTGGTCGTGGGCGGCTCAAAACCGAAGGTGGCCACAATAAATGATATCGGCCTCAAGTTTGGTGGCGGCGTCGGCTACTGGTTGAGCGAACGCCTGAATATTGATGGTCAGCTGTTGCTTAGCTATGGCCTGTTTAGATTGACGTCCGATATGCCGTCCGGCGAATATGGTCCCAGCACCTGGCGTCGCTGGAAAGATCGTCCCTTCAAGGCCTACATGGAACCCTCGATTGGACTAACCTATTATCTCTTTGATGTCTCGCCCGACGCAGACAAGGATGGCGTTAAAGACAAGGCTGACAAATGCCCGGATACTCCCCTGGGAGCTTTGGTCGACAAAGATGGTTGCCCTCTGGATGAAGATCAGGATGGTGTTTACGATGGACTTGATGTCTGTCCCGGCACTCCTCTTGGTGCCACTGTTGACGTCAAAGGATGTCCCCTTGATACTGATCAGGACGGTGTTTTTGATGGTATTGACCAGTGCCCGAACACTCCCCTCGGAACCGAAATAGACGAGACCGGTTGCCCGATCGACAGCGATCGTGATGGCGTACCGGATTTGACTGATAAGTGTCCTGACACTCCACTCGGTGTGACTGTAGATGCCGATGGTTGCCCTGTTGATAGCGACAAAGACGGTGTGCCAGACATGAGCGACCGTTGTCCCGACACACCGGCGGGTGTGGAAGTTGACTCAGTTGGTTGTCCCACGGCTTCAAAGTTGGAAGAGACGCTGATGCTCTACGGCGAGGTGAAGTATGCCTCGGATGTGTATACTATCAGCCCGGAGGCACATGCCATACTCGACAGTGTTGCAGTATCTTTGAAAGCATATCCGTATTTCCGTATAGAGATTCGCGGCTATACCGATTCGCTCAATTCGGAGCAGTACAATCTGATGCTCTCCACCAACCGTGCTGAGACAGTGAAGAAGTACCTGGTCAGCAAAGAAATTGCCGCCGACCGTATGGAGACTGTGGGTTTGGGTGAAGACCCGCAATACTGGATCGGCGATAATGGCACTGCCGCTGGTCGCCGTATGAACCGAAGGGTTGAGATCGAAGTAATCCGTCAGTTCTAAGCTAAGAGGTTATTGAAAAACATCGCTATCGCCATTACGTGGCGGCGGCTACAATTCCGGAACTAATAGACGTTTCGTCGCATACCCGGCTCAAATTCGTTTGGGCCGGGTTTGCCGTTAGCCTTCGACTCTGATCACAGGCATAGCCTGGTAGGGTGACATTGCCCCATAGCTTGCTACCGGATCTGTAAATCTGTATACTGAGTTTGATAGTGGGTACCGGAGTGAGGGGAGTAGGAACACCCGATGTCGCTGAGTTGCACGACACAATGGGAGGTGATTCATGTTGAAGCCAATCACGATCTTGCTGATCCTGGTCCTGGTAGCCGCGTGCATGCTCGGCTGTGATGACAACGGAACAAATAGCCAGGGCGGACAACCAAAGCCAGTGCCTGGGGTTGCGACCGATATCAAGCTTTCAATTTATTCAAATGGGTGGGGGACACTTCTCGATTCGATGATCTTGCCTACTGAGGGTGATGTTGTCATTGATGTTTACGAATCCAACCCATATTATGACTCGGCACAATACTACATTTATGCTGTGGCCGACGACTACTACACAGAGTTGTATTTCTGCGAGAAGGGGGAGATGATTTCGGTCGACCTGGATTCGGTAGCCGGATACCCACGATCTATGACCGGAGTGATATTTGGCGTACAGGGTTTTTTTGCGGATAGCTATCATGCCAACAAGACGATGGAGCTGCATGGCCCAGGACGCCTCCGCAAATCAATTACAACCGATGAACAGGGACGCTACGGCGTTGGTGATCTTCCACTTGGAGACTACACGTGCGAGTTCATGTGCGAAGGGGTGTCCTATGTACTTGATCTCAGCAACGGGGGAGGAACTGACTACGAAGATCTGTCATACATAGAGCCCCAGCAAGCCATGGCCCCCAATCTCTACCTCTATCCTGAGACTGAGGCACAGGTTGCGGTAACTCTGTCCTTTCCCAATGGAGGTCATGTTACCGAGTCGGAACCGCCCTATAATATGGGCTGGAACGTAGAGGTGTCGCCGGACGGGATCATTGATGACACCTACGATTACTTATTCTATGAGGCACTTCTGCCCTGTGATTTCAATACCGATGCCGGCTGGATGCTGACCACTGACAGATTGGAATTGGAGTTCCGAACGCTCCTCACAAATCTTGGGTTTGTTGGTAGAGAGATTGACGACTTTGTAACCTACTGGGTTCCATTGCTGGACGATGCTCCGTACTATGGCGTATATCCACAGGATGTGAACTCATTGATTGATCTGGCGATCCTGCCGCAGCCAACAAGTATCATGAGGCAATTGCTATTGATTCGTCCTTTCAATCGACCTATTGCAATTCAAGCTCCTCCGGACGATGGGCCGTTTGTCCGAGAGGGTTTCACGGCTGCTGAATGGGGAGTGATTGCACCATATCTTGACCATTCTGGGCACTGATTGACGGCTGCGTCCTCATACAAGCATCATTCCACCACGACCTTTATCGGGCGGAGATGATATGAGTGATGGGATTGAGCATTATCAAACAAGGCCACTCCCAGAAACAGCTCACCGCGCAGGGATATATCATGCGGTGATTCGGCTGCGAGAAGACGAGATATTTCCACTGTCCATACACCGTTATGCCAGATTCCTCGTGCCGTTACATCCCCACGGCCACCGGTAGTTGGAGCTACTAAAACCGCCGGCACCCGATCACCGGACACAAAGATATCCAGACTATCGGCGTAGGCTTCGTAACCAGAGGAGCCGAGCCATATCCAATCGCGCACTGCGCGATGGGTTGGAAGAAAATACGGTTGTTTCCAGTCCCGGTTGAGATTGGAAACGTATCCTCCAGCTGCCTTATTGTCGGTATGACGTCCGCCAGTCGAATCATTATCGCGCAGTCCCCACCAGCGATCATCAGCTTCCAGCGCCGGGTTGGTACTGACCGCCATCCACTGCCACCCGTCAATGGTGTCGTTATCAGTGTAGTGCAATCCCATCCGGTCGCCCTCGCCGACATGGCATGTAGCCGCACAGCCGCCCGGATCGCGAAACCAAAACAGCCCGAGTTGATCTTCCGAATAGATCGCCTCTCCAAAACGATCAGCGTACTCCGAAACTTCCTCGCACCACTGGTCACCATCCTTGATGAGGTGGCGATTGAATGATGGGGTAGCATCATTCCAACGGACGAGGAAGTAGACTCTCTGGAGATTATGAAAAGCTTTGATTGTGACCGCGGCTGTCCCTACTTGAAAGTTGGCTCCTCCGCTGGTTTGCACGACAATTGAATCGACGCCATACCATTCGATATCAGATACGCGTCCGTCAATGACAATGCCCCGATTGCGAGAGTGGCACCGAAGAGTGGTTGGGCTATCCAGAGCGACAGAAATCGTCCCTGTCACTACAAGGCAGATTATCGTGGTTATTAGTGCGACTCTTGGTGACCAACTCCCGGCGAATGGCCGGGCCAAAAAGATGGCATTGATTCTCGTATCCTTATTGATCACTACTTCTATTAGATGCCCTGCCGCAAACAAGAGCAACAGTCGAGCGCACCAGCTATGAATGACTGAGTTGAACAGATAGCCGTCCGGTCCAGCATAAAGACCGGCATGAATTGAGATACCGGTGAGAATAGCGACCAACCCCACACCAAAGCCGCCCAGGTAAGTGATTTTTTTCAGAAGCGAATAGGGACCAACATAGAATAGACCAACCAGACGTCTTCTTTCGCCCGACAGTGCTGAATACAGAAGATGGAACAAACCGACAGCCGCCAGAGTCAGCCCGAAGTACAAGTGCCATTGATGAATCGTACCCGACGGAACCAGTAGATCAACAACACCTGCCATAGTCGACGAAAGTCGCCCCTCACTTAGCCATGCCAGACGCAAGCCGGTCAAGCCGGTAGCAAGTACCAGTATGATAGCGGCGAAATGACTCAGCCGCACAGCAGCCGAGTAGATAGTATCGGGTCTCATCATCCATCAATGATGGCGATGTTTTTCGTCGATGCCAAGCAAGAACTCAGCATCGGTCGTTGCTCGTCATCAGCTATCGTGTCGTCACGCGCCTGAGTGATAGTCGGGAGAGAACTCCGGCTTATCGATTTCTTTGGCAATCTGAGCAATCCGCTTGTCGGGAATGGCGGTCCAGCTTTCGGCATTGAAGGTTCCGTCGGCAGCGCAAATCATAGACACTTTGGCGGCTGATTCTTCGTCGGGTGCTTCATAAATGTCCATGAAGTCATAAGAACCCAGCAGCGCATAGTGGGCCAGAAACTTCACTTCCGGGCAAGTCTGAGTGACCCGTTCAACCCATTGTCGACCCGTGCTCGCGCCCTCCTTGACTTTGGCGGCTACATCAATCAGACTTGGTCCGTGTGGCGCCAGCTTTGACATTAGCACAAACGTTCTCATAGCTTCCTCCTGACGGTAGGTTATCTTAATAGGCAGAGATTCCCGGTGGTCATGGCGGAACTCTGCCCGTCATGTCTGGTTGGCACGCGTCGGGATGTCGGCTCAGGAATGTGGATTCAGCTGTGGAGCGGTGTTGTGCTTACCATATCAATATAATACATGAACAGGGATTTGTAGAGTATTTTCTTTGGGAGCAACAATTGATTCCGTATAGCGTATTGCCTGTAAGCCGCCTTTTGACTATCTTGGCAGTTGGATCGAAAAACCGGATTGAAACGCCTTGAGCGCAAAATCCTCAATCATATTGGAGTAAAGAGATGTCAGCAAAAGCTTCGTACGATGAACTGGTCGAGCGATGTAAGAAAATTTCATTGCTTGGCTCCACAGGCTCAATACTGTACTGGGATCAGCACACCTTTATGCCAGCCGGTGGCGCAGCTCTACGCGCCGACCAACTTGGTCTGCTATCGAACTTGACCCACACTCAGTTCACCGACCCAAAAGTGGGCGAGTTGATCTCCGAATTGGAACAATCGGATATTGTGAAGGATGCCACCTCTCCTGAGGCAGCCAATATTCGTGAACTGCGCTGGCAATACGACAAACAAACCAAACTGCCAACCGATTTGGTGGAAGAGATCACCAAGACGACCGCTCTTGCTAACGAACATTGGGTAAATGCCCGAGCCAAATCCGATTTCAAGATTTTCCTGCCGTGGCTGGAAAAGGTGCTCGCTCTGGAGAAGAGGAAAGCGGAAGCCTATGGCTACGAAGGGGAACCATACAATGCTCTGCTGGATGATTACGAACCGGGCGCGACAGTTGACGACATCGTAGATGTTTTTAAGAATCTGCGCAACGAATTGGTTACTATGTTGAAAAAGGTCAAAGACGCCCCAAAAAAACCTGATGTGTCGATTGTCGAGCGCGAGTATGACGTCAATCTTCAGAAGATCTTTGGTGAATCGGTGGCGGCGGCGATGGGCTTCGACTTTAACACCGGGCGGCTGGACATAACGACCCATCCGTTCTGCACCGGCATTGGTTACGGCGATACGCGTATTCTCACTCGTTACAATCCCAATCGTCTCAACGATGCCCTGTTTGGCACTATGCACGAAGCTGGGCACGGTCTTTATGAAGCTGGACTGGACAAGGCCAACAATTTCGGCCTGCCAATGGGCGAGGCGGTTTCGCTGGGTATCCATGAGTCACAGTCGCGTATGTGGGAGAACCAGGTAGGTCGCTCCAAATCATTCTGGAAATACTTCCTGCCGCAAGCACAACGACTGTTCAGGAAATCCCTGGCCGGTGTTTCGCTCGATGATTTCTATGGCGCTATCAACAATGTCACGCCGTCGTTTATCCGCGTCGAGGCCGATGAAGCTACATACAATCTGCACATTCTTCTCCGCTTCGAGTTGGAGCGGGTACTCCTGACCGGCGATCTCAAACCGGCCGATTTACCTGGTGAATGGAACAGTCGTTTCAAGAAATACTTTGGTATCGAAGTCGACAAGGACTCCAATGGTTGCCTTCAGGATGTCCATTGGTCGGCGGGGTTAGTAGGGTATTTCCCGACTTACACTCTGGGCAATTTGTACAGCGCCTGTTTCTTTGACAAGGCCAAACAGGATATGTCTGACCTGGATCAGCAGTTCGAGCGCGGCGAGTTTACAAACCTGCGGCAGTGGTTGCTTGAGAACATTCACATTCATGGTCAGCGCTATCGGGCACGGGACTTGTGCAAGAAAGTCACCGGCAAACCGCTGGATCACAAACCATTGATCGACTATATGAACACCAAGTATGGTGAGATCTACGGATTCTAAATGTAAGAATAGATGCGCGGCAGACTTTTATGTCTGCCGCGTACCTGTACTCGTTGCGAATATCATCTTTGTAGAAGTCGAATATTTCGACGGCTGCCTTGATTGGAATCGGTAAGTGTTTTGCCATAAACCTGCCAATGCTCTCTTGGGATGACAGGTTTGAAGACGGTCTCTACTTCCATCAGTTCTGCGGTAACGGTGTCTCAGAATCAGGGAACGCCAATCGTCGCCAGGGTATCGAAACTGATTCTTTGCCGGTCTGGTCTTTTACATTTCGCACAAACGGAACAGGTTCACCGTTTACGCTCAGAACTACGTCACAATCTTCGGGAACGTAGAAAGTTATTCCGGCAAGATCCTTGTGGCTCGGTACATAGGATCCCTCTACTTCATTAGCGATACTATCGATCATTATGTGCAAGCTACCGTGCCTGTTTTCCTCTCGCCAGAATAGGTGTTTCTGGTTGACATAGTAGTTCAATAATTGTGAGGTCGTTGCGACCAGGAGCTCTCCCCGATCATGCTTCTCCTCTATGTATCGCAAAGCATCTACTGTTGACGGTGACAGATATGGTTGATGTGGATTGGTTCCCAAATGCGTGTAGAAGATCATATAGCCCTGTTTTTCAACGAGGTCATCAACCTGATCCGGGCCGAGCTGATGTGCGAAAAATTCCTCGTTAGCGTTGGAGTACTTACCCCAGGGATTATTGTAACGTACAAATTCAAAAACTTTCTGACCATCATCAAGTTCGCAAACGTGAACCAGTTTATTATCGTGTGGGTAGCTCTGTTCTGTGTACATCAGGTCTTGTATGAACTCATAGCCCTGCTTGGCCAAGTTAACAATCGAGAAACATCCATCCTGACCGATGCAGTGGGATAAGTGTCCACGCCACAGGAACTTGATGCCCATCGAGACCGTCAGGTCGGCATGATAAATGTCCGTTGAAGGGTTATCTCCGAGGAACCATGACGCCTCGCCAATATTGTTCTGGTTTTCCTCAGCCCCATGATTGATGAATACATCGACGGCAAGTGACTCGCTTTCGAACAGGTCAATCGCTTGAATGGCCAGCTCACGACTGAACCCGTTTTCTTGGAAATGCCCATAACTGTGCAGGCAATCAAGGTGACCGGATCTTATGAGGCTCACCATAGTACCTGCGTGCGACCACAAACTATCACTAGTTCCGACAAACAGCGAGATCCCCAGATTGGGATCAAAAGTAGCTTCCTCCCCAGACAAGGAATCAGAGGCAGGCAATTCCATTCGCTTCTGGTAGTATTGATTGTAGAACCAAAACGAGTTACCGATGTCGAGACCAAGCCCTGAGCCATATGCTGTTACCTTGTCCGAATTTAGGAACTCCTGTATTTCAAGGAATTTTTCGATGCTTGTGGTTCGGTCAATATCCGAGCAAATAGACAGAGCAGCCCGGTATGGGTAGGGGAATTTGCGAAGAGCGATTTCTTCATCTGACTGCCAGCACCCCAACACTGATAGCCCGGCAACCAGCCCGATAATTGCGACTAAGAATCCAGTAGTGATTTTCATAATGTAACCAATTTGCATCCAGTAATATCCATTGAGTAATCGAGTATGGCAATAGCCCATTTGTAATCCGGAACGCACATTCCAATACGACTCACCCCTTGGCTCCCTTGCCATAACACTGGACATTTCAGCCGGCAGGTGCGCAGTGCTCCTACCTTACTTAAGAGAACTACAATACTCAGCTGGCTACTTTTCATTCATAAGGATTGAGACGCTATCGGCCAAAGCATTGGCGACGGCCAGATCCAAATCTCCATCACCATCCAGGTCCGAAGCGAACACGCCACTTGGTCCATTGCCTGCGTTGTAGTTGACAGCGGCTGAAAATGTTCCATTACTGTTGTTCTTCAGAACTGATATGTCATTGGAATCCTTATTAGCTACCACCAGATCAATATCTTTGTCGCCGTCAAGATCAGCAGCACAAATGAATTGTGGGTTGTCTCCGGTTTCGTAATTCACGGCCGCACCAAAAGTTGCATCTCCGTTGTTCTTTAGGACCGATACATCATTCACAGTATAGCCGTAACTGGCGGTGGCCAGGTCGATATCTCCATCACCATCAAGATCAGCGGCACAGATAGAGAAGGGATCGGTCCCGGTGTCAAACTTCGCTGCCGGAGCGAAGGTTCCGTCACCGTTGTTTTTCAACACAGAAACTTTGTCGTCTCCCCAGCAGGGCGATGCCAGATCAAGGTCACCATCGCCGTCCAGATCAGAGATGGCGACGGAGTAAGGGTAATCACCAACTCCGTAGTTGACCGCGCTCGCGAATGTTGCATCGCCATCGTTCATCAAAATAGATACGTTGTCGGAATCATAATTGGCGACGGCCAGGTCGATATCTCCATCACCGTCAAGGTCACCACCGACAATACAGCAGGCACTGTTTCCCGCATGGTAATTAACAGCCACGGCAAATGTTCCATCACCATCACCGGTTAGGATCGATACGTTGTCGCTCTCCTTGTTTGCGACAGCCAAGTCACTGTCACCGTCACCGTCGAGATCAGACATAAAAACCGAGTATGCTTTTTTCCCGGCCATAACGTTGAAGCCGGAGGCAAACGTCCCATTTCCGGAATTGTCCAGGATCGTAACGCTGTTTCCCAGTTCGCTCGCTACAGCGAGATCTTTGTCACCATCGCCGTTAAAATCAGAGGCAAAGACAGATAACGGGTACTTGGCCGTCGCGTAGCTGACTGCAATTGGGAAAATCCCGTTTCCGGGATGAATCTGGTCCGGATCTATTGGGTTCCCGCCGTTGCCACCGCCAATAACGTCATTATTGTCGCTACCATCACCACTTCCACACGAAAGCAGTGTTACCATTGCAAGAGCTGTTGCTGCTATCATGAAAATACAGATCGTTCGCATATCGCAATCTTTCTGTGTCAGAGTCCAACGATTTGGACTACACATGTATGATTACCGGGTGCTCATAGCAAGACTCGGTTCGTATTGAACTTAGCCGTTGACCTTTTTTGATGCAAGATTGTTTGTCATGGAGTTGTACAACCACTCGCTCCGGAATTAGAGAAAGAGGTTGACAGCATGGTAGTTATGCCTTATCGTACTGTGGAGGTACTAAGTATTCTAACCCCACCTGACTTATACCCCGAACCCCGACTGTTTTTGTACAAGATAAATATGTTCATGCATTTCTAAACCAAGGAGTATGTGATGAAGCAACTGATCTTTGTATTGGCCGTAGTGCTGATACTAATTGCAATTCCGCTCGGTAATACCGAAGCGCGTCAGAATCCTCAAGGATACAGAGCAATTGACGGAACTGGCGACGACCACCCGTGGGGTGGTGAGAGTGTCTGGGATGGAGGTTCGGTCATAATTTCCTCATCCGGGGGAGGCGAACTTGGTTGTATCGCAGGCAATAACATCTATGATGTTTTCCTGTGGAAATTCATCATCAATATCTGGTTCGTTGATGACCCCAAAGATGATATCACTATTTCAGATGATATTTCCGGGGAGACCGGTACTTTGAACGAGGAGATTGGACAATCCGCGACCACAACTTCCAGTAATTAAGGGTAACACGCGATGAGGAAAATGGAAAACAATGCCAGTGGAATACACGAGGCAATGGCTCACTATCTTGAGTCATTGATTACCTCGCGGGATTTCGCCAGCGCAATCAGTTGCTACGAGGACAATCGTAGTGAACTGGACTGTGCTGGCGGCCCGGGCGCGGCGCTAGTTATGCGTCTCGCCGCCACGGCCTATGCTTCCCTCGCAGATTACCCGGTTGCGTTGCGAACCGCCCGAACGGCTCAAACTCTCCAGGCGGAGTTTGGCGACAGCCGTGAATTGGCGGAAACTTTTGTAGTAATCGGGGGGATACTACGCAACCTGGGAGAACTAAGGGAAGCGGAAAAGGCCTTTCGTGATGCGGAATCAATTTTCCGCAGGAATGACTGTCCCGAGGGACAGAGTCGGGCGCTCAACCTGTTAGCCGGACTGTTTTTTAAGCAGTCGGACTTCAGCCAAGCTCTGACCGTCCTTATGGATGCAGTAGACATTGCCCGTCGACTCAATGATCGCCACAAGCTGGCCTTCATGATGGGTAACATTGGTCGTATTCACACATTTGTAGGAGATTTTGAAAAAGCCTGTAGTCACTTGCAGATCAATATCGAACTATCGGAAGAACTCGGTCAGACTCAGGAGCTGCCCCGGGCTTATATGTCGCTGGGCTATGTTCACATTCTGACTGACCGATTCGATGACGCAGAAATCGCTCTCAACAATGCTCGTGAGCAACTGGTTCAATGCGACTGTCGTCGCGATGAGGTTATGTACCTGACTTATCTTGGCGAACTGAAATATCGCTCCGGCGAATTAGGTGCGGCTAGGGATATTCTTGAACAGGCCTTGGCAATAACCGAGAAGATCGATCCGGAGACCACTCTGACCGGTCGTGTGCTCAGGCATCTGGCCGAAGTTGCCGTTTTGTCGAGCAACTTACCGATGGCGCAGCGCTATGTGGCGCGGGCTATGGTCATTATGGACAAGGCTGGTGTGACCGAAGAAGTTGGCGCGCTCTGGCGTCTGAGAGCTCAGGTTGCCGAGATTCAGGACAACGAGTCGGATGCACGCAATCATTATGGCAGATCGCTTGATCTGTTGGCAGAATCCGGTATTTGCGTGGCTCAGGCGGAGACTCTGATTGCCGCTGGTCGGACGAAAGTATTCACCCGGCGTCAGCGACTGACCTATCTCTTCCGGGCTGAGGAGTTTTATCGACGTGATGGTATCACCAACGTTGTCGATCGTATCCAGCGACTGATCGCCGATACAGATTCTGATCTCGACCAAAATAAGCTCAATCAGGCACCGACCAGCAATGCCGGCAAGGCAGAGTTTCTCACTTCCTGCCCGGAGATCGAGAGCTTTAAAAAACAGCTGTCGCTAATCGGCCGTTCGAATCTACCGATGATGCTCACCGGTCAGACTGGCACCGGCAAGGATCACATGGCGCGGTATTTCCGTTCCGTGGTCCGACCCGATGGTCCCTTTGTGGCGGTAAACTGCGCTTCAATACCCGAAACTCTGCTTGAATCCGAGTTGTTCGGCTATCACAAGGGTGCTTTTACGGGTGCTGACAAGGACAAACCGGGATTGCTGACCTCGGCCAACGGCGGAGTGCTTTATCTCGACGAGATAGGTGACCTGCCACTCTCGTTGCAGAGTAAGCTGCTTGGCGTTCTGGAAACTCGTCGGGTAATCCCAATCGGGTCCACTACTGAGATCAAACTGGACATCCTGCTAGTGTCGGCAACCAACCAGAATCTGGAACTGATGGTTGAGAAAGGGAGTTTCCGTCGTGATTTGTTCTATCGAATCAGCGGAATTAGCTTCCACATTCCGTCGCTCAAACGACGAAAAGAGGATATCCCGTTATTGCTAAATCACTTCCTGAGCCAATGCAGTCTGACTGATGACGGGAAAATACCGACAGAACTGGTTCATCTGTTTGTCAAGTATGACTGGCCCGGAAACGTCCGCGAGTTGGTCAACAAGATCAAACGATTGGAAGTGATGGCGGCGATGGTAACCGAAGGAGACCTCATCGAGTTGTCGCGGTCGATTTTTTCCGCAGACCAACCTCGGGGTGAGAAATCTCTATTTGAGCGCGTAGAGCAATTCGAACGGAGGCTCATAAATGAGGCGTTGCTTGCATCGGGCGGCAACAAATCCAGAGCGGCTCGGATACTCGGGATTCACGAGGCAACCGTTCGCACCAAACTAAAGAGATACGGGATTTCCTGTGAAGGAGGTGTCGTTAACTGAACGGCTGATCGCTGAGTCTGTTCATAGCGTTATAATAATGTCGGCAGCTCTGTTGTCGCATTAGGCGCGTGAGCATTGTACATAATGAACCTGTCGTGCTTTGGCACGAAGGTGAACATATATTCCTTGGTGGCGGTAAGTGTGTGATTATCATGCACTTACCGCTTTTCTTTGTTCTCCCTCTCGTACAATCGTACGAACTGCAAATGGTAACCTCTTACAGTGTCCGTATGGCCGCATTGTTATCTTCTTATATAACACTCGGTTATAGCAATTCAATGGCGCTGCCCCTGGCTACGGCACACAGATTGCTCGTACTATAATTGTATTTTACTCCCTGAGCGCCGTCTCAAAGACGGACAATGTTTTTTCTCTTTGGCGGTTTGTCACCCGTGCTTGAGGGGAGCACGGGTGACCGTTTTTTATCCACGAGGTGGCATCACCACGAGGTGGCATTATGCACAATTGTGGATATCTTCTCGACAATGTGAGTGGCAAGTGTGTTTTTCCCGCAATCAGATAGATAATCAATTTACTTTTTCCATCCGATGCGGTATTATTTCATACTATGCCACGAAATGCACTGGGTCTGATTGAGACACATGGGCTTATAGCCGCTATCGAGGCTACCGATGCAGCCGCTAAGGCGGCCGGAATAGTGGTGTCATCGGTAGAGTTAACCGATGCTTCATTTCTCACTCTCAGGATTGAGGGTGAGTTGGGAGCAGTGCAGGCGGCATGCGAAGCATCGACGGCGGCAGCGGAGCGTGTCGGTGAAATTGTGGCAGTCACGATAATTGCCAACGCGGACGATGGTCTTGATGCAATTCTACCTGCGCGCCGCTTTGTGTCAAAGTATCATACCGATGATCACCGTCCGTCGCTTGATCCCGAGTCGGGAGCCGCTGAAGGCGGTACTAAACAGAGTGGCGGCCGTCCTTCAAGAAAAAGGAAATTACCTGATTCCAGTGCGAGAGGTGATGTTCCGGGGAGTAAAGTTACACCTCAGATGTTGAAGAGTATGACCGTCGCTGAGCTTCGACGGTATGCTCGTACTTTAGAGGGGTTGAGTCTCAAAGGGCGGGAAATCTCTCAAGCCAAGAAATCGAAACTGATAGAAGCGATATCAAACCTTTTGGATTTGGAATAGAGATATGTTTATTGGAAGAGTGGTCGGCTCACTATGGGCGACTCAAAAGACAGACAACACCACCGGTGCGAAGTTCCTCATCATTCAGCCGTATAATCTTAACAAAGCGCCCAACACCGACACTATTGTGGCCGCTGATGTTCTCGGTGCGGGTGAAGGTGAATTGGTCATGGTGGCTTATGGCCGGGCGGCCAGAGTGGCAGTCGGCAACGAAGATATGTCGATTGAGGCGGCTGTGATAGGGATCATTGATGAATACGATATCAAACCGGAGTACTACAACGGCGATCTTGACCCGGAACGGGTAACATTCAAGAAGGCTTTACAATGAGCATTATCAAACTTGCCATGCGGTATCTGCGCTGGTACCACATCGTCGGGCTCCTGTTGGGTGTGACGGCGATAGTGGGAATAGTGTGGTGGCTTCGGGAGCACGAACGAGCCAACCAACTCGGTTTCGGCGATGCCACTGATCTGGTTGAGGAACTATAGGTCATGAGGTTCAACTGATACTATGCCTTCCCTTGTAGAACAAGTTCGTGACGCTGGAGTAGTCGGGGCCGGTGGGGCAGGCTTTCCTACTCACCTGAAGTACAATACCCAGGTAGAGGTTCTACTCGCCAATGGCGCAGAATGCGAACCACTGCTGTATAAAGACAAAGAATTGATGCGCCAATTTCCCGATGAAGTCCACAAAGGAATGAAACTCGCGGCCGACACCGTAGGCGCTTCACGACGTATCCTGGGGATCAAAGCAAAAGCGCAAGATCAAATCGGTCAGTTCCGTCGGATATTTGGTGGCACCGGTATTGAGATTTTTGAAATGGGCGACCACTATCCGGCCGGTGACGAATACGTTCTGGTCTATGAAGCAACCGGGCGACTTATTCCGTACGGTGGTTACCCGGTCGATATCGGATGTGTCGTGTCCAATGTCGAGACGTTGCTCAACGTAGCATTGGCCAGTATCGGCGTGCCGGTGACTGAGAAATTCATCACCGTGGCGGGAGCGGTTAATAATCCAGTCACACTGAAAGTGCCTATCGGGACATCAATCAGTGATGTTATCGCTCTTGCTGGCGGGCCGTCCATATCGGGCGAGATTGCCGTTCTCGACGGCGGCGCAATGATGGGGGCACGAGTGCCCTCTTTTGAAAATCCGGTAACTAAGCTTAGTGGGGGGTACATTGTATTACCCGTAGATCACTACCTCATTAGGAAAAGATCGCTTGCGATTTCGGAAATCAAGCGGATCGGCCAGTCGGCGTGCGATCAGTGTAGCTACTGCACCGAGTATTGTCCTCGCTATTTACTTGGGTACGATATACAGCCGCACAAAGTGATGCGATCACTTGGATTTGCCGGAGAAAAAGAGGATTACTGGGGCAAGTTCGCGGTCAATTGTTCCGAGTGTAATCTTTGTTCGCTGTATGCCTGTCCGGAAGAACTGGACCCCAGGCAAGCCTGTGTTCGGTCCAAGACAAACATAGGTTTGAAGAACATAGAATACACGCCACCCAATAGGCCGCTCGCGGCCCATCCGATGCAAGCCCATCGCAAAGTGCTAACGAAGAAATTAACACGCAAGCTGGGCTTGGCCCAATATGACACACCCGCTGTCTGGACCGATGATACGGTTCACCCCGAGCGAGTTATTATTCCACTAAAACAACATCTGGGTACGTCTTCAGTACCCACAGTAGGACCGGGTGACAATGTCACTGTAGGGCAATTGATTGCTCAAATAGCAGACTCGTCTGTGGGAGCAAATATCCACGCATCGATTAACGGGCGGGTTGTTGATGTGAACGAAGCGATTACAATAGAGGCCTGATGATGGAATACAATGCGATAGGATTAATCGAATACAGCTCGATTGCCAAAGGAATCGGCTCGGCGGATGCGATGGTCAAGGCGGCCAGCGTTGAGTTGGTGATAAGCCGCACGATCTGTTCCGGTAAATATATCAATCTCATAGCCGGTGACGTTCAGGCAATAAAGAACTCGATTGCTGCCGGGGAAGAGTATGGCGCCGAGAGTGTCATTGAGACCTTTATTATTCCCAATGTCCACCCGGATGTTTTCCCCGCTTTGTCAGGTTCCACACAAGTCGATGAACTCGACGCGCTCGGCATAATCGAATCGTTCTCGGTGGCGACGTTGATTGAAGGAGCGGACGCGGCGGTGAAAGCAGCCGAGGTGCGTTTGATTGAAATACGGCTGGCGATGGCGTTGGGTGGAAAAGCGTTTGTGACGTTGACTGGTGAAGTGGGCGCGGTGGAATCGGCTGTTGCCGCTGGGACGGAAGTTGTCTCGCGGGAAGGAATGCTGGTCAACACGGTGGTAATACCATCGCCGCGACCGGAGTTGCTGCGAGATATATTGTAGCCGGTATCGCCTGGTTTATGAGAAACCTGGTGACGCCTGTTATCGCGAGGCTCTGTCATTCCTGCGAAAGCAGGAATCCAGCAGGCATTGCCTGTTCTTGGTAGGGCAGGAGCCCTGCGCTCCTGCAGAAACAGATTGGTGACGAAAACGAGATATTATATATAGAAGGTCCAATATACGATGTCATTATCTGATTTTGAAATCGGCAAGATCGCCGAGATTGTCGCTGGAAGAGTAGGGCAACAACTCGATGCTAAAGCGTTGCGACGGGTGGTTGATTCTGTTGTCGATGCGATGCAGAAACAGCAGGCGAACCCGGAGATCACAGGGGCAACCTGCGAAGTACCCCGTACCCCGGACCCAGAGGGACCGCACTCTAATCTGGACCTGAATCCAAAAGCGGAAAAAGGGGCTTCGCCCCCCCCGCCGTTACCTCCCGGAGAAGAGATGGTGAGCCAGCAGGGGGGATTGTATGAGCAGATCGAAAAAGTCGAAAAGACGCGTATTATTATTGCGTCCTTTGGCCAGGATCGCCCAGGGGTGGTGGCGGCAATTACGGCTGTATTAGCGGAGTTGAGTTGTTCGATTGAGGATATCTCGCAGACACTGATGCAGGAGTTTTTCTCGATGATTATGGTGGTCAACATCACGAATTGTACCATTGATTTCTCGGCCCTGCGAGATCGTATTCAGGCGACGGAGACCCAATTGGGCATGAAGGTGTACGTGATGCACGAAGACACCTTCCAGTATATGCATAGGATATAGGGACTCACTCTGCGAGGAATATGCTGAGTAGGTCGAAACTGTCTTCAGTTTCGACATTGGAGAGAAGAGATGAAGCTTGCTGGATTCCTGCCTCCGCAGGACTGACCGAGCTACGGGAACGACACAGAAAAACATGAGACTCTAAGTGAGCGACATATGCCATACGATCCGCAAGAAATAACCGAAACGATACACATGACCGAGGTGGCTCACCTCGATATCAGAACCGTCACACTCGGTATCTCCCTGCGTGACTGCGCCAGTCGTGACCCCAAGCGACTAGTCGCCAATATCAGAGAGAAACTACTGAAGACTGCCGAACACCATGTCAAGACGGTTGAGACTGTCTCATGCGAGTCCGGTATTCCTGTCGCAAATAAACGGATCTCCGTCACGCCAATCGCAATCGTCGCCGACGGGCACGATGTCGCAACTATGATATCAGTTGCGGAAACACTCGACCAATGCGCGGCAGAACTCGGGATTGATTATCTGGCGGGTTATAGCGCCCTTGTGCAAAAAGGTATGACGGTCGGAGATCGTAACTTGATAGAGTCTATCCCCCATGCCTTAGCAAACACCCAACGCGTGTGTTCCAGTGTCAATGTGGCCTCGACCAATGCCGGGATTAATATGGATGCTATCGCCCTGATGGGTCGCATCATTAAACAGACGGCGGAGAAAACCGACCAGGCAATCGGTTGTTGTAAGCTGGTCGTGTTCGCCAATGCGGTCGAGGACAACCCGTTTATTGCCGGAGCGTTTCACGGCGTAACCGAGCCGGAGACGGTGATCAATGTCGGTATCTCCGGACCGGGAGTGGTTCTTCATGCGGTAAAGAAAGCAGGGCAGTGTGATCTTGGGGCGTTGGCGGAAGTGATCAAGCGGACCGCTTTCAAAGTTACCCGTATGGGCGAGATGGTTGGTCGCAAGGTTTCTGAGAAATTGGGCATACCGTTCGGAATCATTGACCTGTCACTGGCTCCCACTCCCGCCGAAGGGGACAGCGTCGCGGACATACTCGAAGCAATGGGTCTCGAACGATGCGGTTGTCACGGCACGACGGCGGCTCTTATGATGCTCAACGACGCCGTCAAGAAAGGTGGACTGATGGCATCATCGTACGTCGGAGGTTTATCGGGTGCGTTTATTCCGGTGAGTGAAGATGCCGGCATGATCCGTGCCGTCGAGGCGGGGGCTATTTCGATTGAGAAACTTGAGGCTATGACCGCAGTTTGTTCGGTCGGGCTTGATATGGTAGCGGTGCCGGGAGATACACCAGCTGAGTCAATCGCCGGCATCATTGCCGATGAAGCTGCTATTGGTGTTGTGAATAACAAAACTACGGCGGTGCGTATTATTCCCGTGCCGGGTAAGATAGTTGGACAGTCGGTTGACTATGGCGGTCTGCTTGGGACGGCGCCGATAATGCCGGTGTCGAAATTTTCATCGCATCATTTCGTTGCTCGCGGGGGACGCATACCGGCGCCTTCAACGGGGATCAATAACTAGGCAGGCATTCTTGCCACTACCAAGGTTCTTATCCATGCTGAAAAAATCGTCTTTGATGTGAAAGAAAATCACATTACAGATGTATGAGTAGAAACAGTGCCACCAGCTTTGGGGGGCACACTACAAGCTGCATTACGATCTACGATTGGGGAGGTCAATTGTGAGCAAAATACCGTACGCATTACTGACATTAATCATCGTTTCCATGATGACAGGCTCGGCCTGGGGTGCCTCAGGAGCATTCAAGATAAGCGATTACATACCAGAGAAGTTCACCGATTTCCAGTGGAAGGTTGATGGCTCGGTGGGGATGTCGGGTGGCGATGCCACGAGTTTAGACAGTGCAACCAATCCGTATCAGGTGGTGTCGGATCGGACCAATGACAGTGATTCAAGGGGGGTTGACATTGGTTCGTCGATGAATTACCGCTACGAAACTCCACAGCGCTTTCTTACTACAGATATTGGGCTCTCACTGTCCGGAAACCGATCCTCCTCGAAGACGTCACAAACCTACACACAGTTTCTAGATAGCGATAGTCGGCACTCAGACAATTCTGCTAGTTCCTATTGGGGTGAATTGTCTGCTAATGCAGATGTCGGGCAGTATGTCTCCGGCGATTTCTTTGTTTCCTCCATATTCGATTTCCGCTATCAATACAACGAAATTCCCAATGATCACAGGAAGACAAAAGACGTCCACGATCTAAACAATTATGGCGGCTCTCGTCACCTCTTAGAAATAGTCAGATCCGAAGATCTGGATGTGGATGAACGGTCTGTAGCATTTGAAATCAGAGCCACTCCCGGCTGGGGTCACATGTACGAAGGAGGATATTCCTCCACTGCTATGTATTTGGTGGACGAACTACAGAAAGAAGGACTTCTAAGTGGTCAGGTTTCAACCGAGCATATGTTCACTCTGTGTGACACCATTTACCGGTACCGCCTTCAGCACTCCGTCGATAAGCGACTGCATCGGATCGAGGCGCTCAATGCCATTCTTTCATTCTTGCAAGCCAAAGGATACACTCCCGACATGGGGCCATACGGCTATCTCCTGGTGCAGGATGTCTGGGACTACTTCCCCAGATCAGGTCGGCGGTTCGGAAGCCGTATACGAGTTGGGATCGGTACAAGGTACATTCACGATTCCCGTCACATATCGTCAACAGAGCACAATGAAGCTCTTCGCACTCAATACCATCCAGACACCCCTAATGTCATTGATACCGTCTACATTAGTAGTTCAGATGTGGATAGCTATGAATATCAGAAGCACTTGGAAAACGACACTTACTTGACTGCAATGTTGGAGTATAGTGTCCCTTTCCGGCGTCAATGGCAGATTGATTTTAATGCCGTTGGTCACTACTATCTTCACTCGGAGGTTACTTACGAGGAAAGGCCCACCAATGACGTGGATACGACTACCAGGATCAACCGAGAGTACAACGATAGATACGATGTCTCTTTCTCGGGGATTCTGTCATATATTGTCAACTCCCGCACTACGCTGTCGACGCGATTGAACTACCGTCACAACCATGACCAGCTATCGTCGGATTTTCGCAGAGTATCTCGGGGGAGCCGCATATACATCACTGAGTATTGGTCGGGGGAGAGCAATCAATTCGACATTTCATCAAATCTAACCTACCGTCTATCGATTCCAACGTCTTTGTACGCCAGTGTTAAATATGGGTGGAATGACAGCGCAAGCGAGGATTTGTTTGGAGCAAATGAGTCCGATGGGAGCAAGTACAGCTTCTCCGTCTCACTATCGCACTATCTATACTAAACCGGCTTCGCCGGTTTGGGCTTTCTTTTTGATGTCGGTAGTGTATATTCCCAACGATGATTGAGAAAACACTCACAAGAATCGCAAGCGGTGACTTTTTCCTAATCGCCGGACCATGCGTGATCGAATCGGAAGCTCTTGTCCTGGAGATTGCCGAGCACGTGGCCGAGTTGGCCCGCCAACATGACATTCCATACATATTCAAGGCGTCTTTTAAGAAGGCCAATCGGACTTCAGGGTCATCCTTCACCGGTCATGGAATCGAACAAGGTTTATCTATCCTTAAAACTGTAAAAGACAGGCTCCGCCTGCCGGTGCTGACTGATGTTCATGAGACCACTGAAGTGGATCAAGTGGCCGAGGTTGTTGATGTTCTTCAAATTCCGGCTTTCCTGTGTCGCCAGACGGACCTCATTGTACGAGCTGCAGCCACCGGCAAATGGGTCAATATCAAGAAAGGTCAGTTTATGGCTCCCGAAGATATGGCCCATGTTGTTACCAAGGCTAACACTGACAAACTGATGCTGACTGAACGCGGAACGACGTTCGGATATCACAACCTGGTTGTCGATTTCCGGTCACTTCTAATTATGAAGCAACATGGTCTGACCGTTTTTGACGCCACCCATTCGCTTCAGAAACCCAGCGGAGCCGGTAAGGTCTCGACCGGCCAGCCGGATTATGTAATTCCGATGGCCAAAGCGGCAGTAGCGGTCGGGATCGATGGACTTTTTGTTGAGACGCATCCTGATCCGTCGTCAGCCCTCTCTGATGCCGGGGCGATGTTGCCTCTGGACAAGATGAGGGAACTACTGACTACCGTGATGCACGTACGCGAAGCAACTCAGCAGGAGAAATAGATGGCCAAGCTCTCACATGATGAATTCCGGGAACGGATAGGCAAAATCAAGTTGCTGGCGCTGGACGTGGATGGTGTGTTGACCGATGACAGCATTTTCTTTGGTCCCAGTGGTCTGGAGCTCAAGAAGTTCAATATCTCCGACGGTTTGTTTATTGTCCTGGCAATGCGAAGTGGACTGGAGATCGCCGTAGTATCCGGTCGGTATTCACCGGCTACCGATACGCGGATGAAAGACCTGGGGGTGAAGCATATCCTGCAGGCAAGAAAAGACAAGGTCAAGCAGATAACGCCGTTGCTGGAAGAACTTAAGCTCGACTTTGATCATATTGCCTTTGTCGGGAATGAGATATTGGATATCAGCCTGGCTGAGAAAGTCGGTCTTTCTATAGCAGTGGCTGACTCATCGTCTGAGCTGATAAAGGTTGTTGACTACGTGACCACCGCTCCAGGGGGTAAAGGAGCCGTGCGCGAGGTTCTTGAGGACTATTTTGATGCGATTGGCAAGAATACCAGAGACTTTTTGGTATGAGTGAACTAACACGACACGCGGCAGAAGTAATCCGGATCGAAGCCGAAGCTGTAGCAGCTTTGGCCGACAAGCTCAATGGACAATTTGATTTGGCCGTTGATGCCATCCTGAATTGTCGGGGACGGGTAATTGTTTCGGGGATGGGTAAGTCGGGTCTGATCGGCAAGAAGATCGCGGCTACTTTCAATTCGACCGGTATCTCTTCATTTTTCCTGCATCCGGCAGAGGCGATCCATGGGGATATGGGGTTAATCCGGAAAGAGGATGTGTTGATGTTGATCTCCAAATCTGGACGATTAGGGGAATCAGAGCTTGTGGTGGCTGCCGCTAAGCGTTTGTCGACTCCCGTTATTGTTCTATCCGGGACGCCTGATTCTGAGATGTCGCGACGGGCCAATATTGTCCTTGATTGTTCGGTGGCCGAAGAAGCTTGCCCAAATATCCTGGTACCGACTTCGTCATCAACGGCCGCACTGGTTATGGGCGATGCTCTTGCGGTAGCTCTGCTGAAAGCTCGTAATTTTGGTCCCAACGATTTCGCGCAGCTTCATCCGGGCGGGGCGCTGGGAATGCGTCTTCTGAAACGGGTGAGAGAACTGCATCATGAGGGCGACGAACTACCACTGGCAAAACCGGAAACAACTATGAAAGAAATGATTCTGGAAATGACCAGCAAGAGGTTGGGCTGTGTGGCGATGATCGATAAGGCCGGGTGCGTGGCAGGGATTTTCACCGATGGCGACTTGCGCCGTGTAGCCGAAGGCGGGGATGACTTCTATGATCTGACGGCTGCCGAGGTAATGATCAAGAATCCGAAATCAATCTCGGCCGACGCTATTCTTGATTCCGCGCTGGCTCTGATGGAGAAGCACGCCATCACGCAGCTTCCGACTGTGGACGACCAGAATCATTTGGTCGGCATTCTGCACCTGCACGATATTTTGAAGTCAAAACTGGTCTGACTATGCGGCTGGGCAAGAGGCTCAAGCGGGGCGCTATCTATTATCTGGCGATAGCAATGATAGCTATCCTGAATCTGGTGTCGCGTCGCGTATCACAGGCGGTGGGAGCCTGGATTGGCCTCATTGTCTGGAAGCTTTCAGGCCGTGACCAGTTCCGCATAAACCGCCATCTCACGATGGTATACGGCGACCGTCTGACCACAGCTGACCGTACCCGGATTGGCCGTGAGTTTTTTATTAACAGTGGCAAGAATCTGACGGATGTAGTCCGGTTTCAGAAGCATTTCGATGATTTCAAATCGCTTGTGACGGTGGAAGGGCTGGAACATTATCACGCTGCTTTTGCTGCGGGCAAAGGGATGCTGGGTATCACAGGTCATATTGGCAATTTCGAGTTGATGGCAGCTTATCTTGGTGCGGTGGGGTATCCGATTGCCGTGATTGGCCGCGAGATGTATGACCGGCGTCTGGATCAATTACTCGTAGCCAACCGAAAAGCATCTGGTCTGGCGAATTTCTCAACAAATGAGTCGCCGCGCACACTCCTGCGCTGGCTGGCCGGCAACGGCGGTATCGGGGTTCTGATAGACACTGACTCCCACCGAGTCCGTGGTGATTTTATCAACTGGTTCGGACGACCAGCCTACACTCCTATCGGTCAGGCTTTTCTGGGACTTCGAGCCGGGTCGGCTTTTGTCCCTATGGCCTGTGTCCGAATCGATGAAAACCGCTACAAGATTATTATCCGCCCCGCCGTAAGTATATCTCCAACAGGCGATAAGACCGCAGACGCCCGTGCCGTGACTCAGGCCTGCGTGTCCGAATTGGAGGCCATAATTGACCAATACCGGTCGCAATGGATCTGGCTGCACAACCGCTGGCACACCCGCCCGGAAAAAACCGCTTGACATTTTGCTGGAAACATCGTCTTTAGGCGCCGATATGCATACAAGGTAAATGGAGATCAGATGTTTTATAGATTTTTGACCGTTACATTATTGCTGCTTGTAGTACTGATTGGATGTTCCAATGAGTCTCCGTCAAACGGCAACACGAGTGCTGTCGATACTACCGGGCGGCCTGATTCCGAGGTCAGTGGAGCGCGGATAAACCTATACGATGGTGGTCGCGTGACTACTGAAATAGTCGCTGAGAAAATCACCCAGTTCGAAGCCCAGGATTCAACCATGGCCTACAACCTGGATATCCAAAGCTATGACTCCCTGGGGCAGTTGAACTCCGTAATTACCGGCGATTCGGCCCTTATCCGCGAACAGACCGGTCTGTTTGTCATTTATGGCCATGTAGTAGTGGCCACAGCCGATTCCACGCAGCTGGAAACCGAGCTATTGCACTGGAATCCGAAAACCGACCGTATCTACACTGATGCCTTTGTACGCATCATTCGACCTGACGCCATCGCCCGTGGCTGGGGTTTTGAAGCTGACCAGCGCATCAAAAGCTACAAAATACTGCACCGCGTTTCCGGCGAAGCCGACACCTACGAAAAGCCATAGGGTAGATCTCGGACCACGAATACACTTAATATTCCCTGTACCCCTCCGGTTGCGTTTCGCTTCTCGGGCCTGTATATTCTGCCAAACAGACATTATTGGCGGGATCCATGAATCGTTTTTTTGATTTCTCATCTACACAGTTGAAGTTCCTGGCTGTGATGACCTGTTCTGTAGTACTCCTGGGCGGATGGCTTCTGGTTAGAGCTGTGGGCACGCCCCAGAAAGACTCCCCGCCGTTTGAAGTGTTCCTGGGTGAAAACGAACAGATATTCACCGGTGTATTTGTGCTTGATCCCAATACTGCTCCAGCCGATTCTCTGGAACTGTTGCCGGGGATCGGCCCGGCGCTGGCTGATCGTATTGTTAAGTATCGCCAGAGTCATCGTTTCAACCATGAGATAGACATTACCAACGTCAAGGGCATTGGTGCCCGGACGTTCGAGAAGCTACGCCCATACTTACGGATAACAAGATAGTGTCACCCGAACGGACAAAAATCGGCGTAGATTGCCATGACGGTGTTTATCATGTCGCGCGGGTGGTTCACGGCCAGGGTCGCCCCAGCGTACAGGCTCTGGTACGCTACGAACGGAGCCATTTGAACGGCCACCACCTGTTGAAGGATGGCGACGTGGTTATGGCTGTGCCTGATGACCGGGTGATTGTCAAGAAGCTGCACCTCGAAACCGCCGGAGGAATAGACCTCGATACACGAGCACGTTTTGAGATGGCGCAATCGCTACTCGATGATGAATCCGACTATTCTTTCGATTTTGTTGACACCGGCCTGGAGAACTGGCAACTGGCTCTGGCGGTTCGCCTTCAAACAGTATTGGACGACATCATCAATCCCTTCTCCCACGTCGCAGGATTGTCCACTGTTCCAACCGGTCTGGCCCGGGCGGCTGGTCTGGGGTACGGGTATCTGACGTTCTGCCATCCTCATGGCGGCGAGTTGATTTGTCTGGTGGATGAGGCCGACGGTCTGGCATCGATATGTTTTGTACTCAACCAGTCTATCGTTGGACTCTCGCGTTTGAATACCAAACAGTTTGACCTATCTTCCCGAGCGGGACGAGAGAAGCTGGCTATAGAACTCAAGACGGTTATCAACTTCCAATTGGCAACATTGTTCAAGGATCGCATTACACTGCCAATGGCCGCGCTCCTGGTTTCCGGAAAGCAGCTTGGTGATGATGTCATGACCGAACTGGGGCGATATTTCACTGTTCCCGTAGCCAAACCTCGTTTCAATTCCGGGTTCTTCGCCGAGCCGAACAAAGCCGCTGAGCTACCGCTGGAGAACTATCTGGTAGCTCTCGGATTAGCCTCGGATAATTGATCTTGCCAAAATTCCCCTCTCAACATAAGTTGACGAGATACGCTTGCTAATTGTAGGCTATTGAGTTAATTACAGTGTGATCACAAAGAACAAAAAGAACCGTGCCGTCTATCCAGGGACCTTCGATCCCATAACCAATGGACATCTTTCTCTAATAGAACGAGCGTGTCATCTTTTCGGTGAATTGATCGTGGCTGTTGCCAAGAACGATGATAAGAACCCGTTGTTTGATTTTGACGAACGGATCAAACTGATTGAGCAGTCGCTTAGCCGGAAATCATTCAAGCGACAGGTGACAGTGGTTGGATTCGACGGATTGCTGGCTGATTTTGCCACCCAGAACAAGGCTCAGGCAATTGTACGTGGGTTGCGAGCGGTATCGGATTTTGAGATAGAGTTTCAGATGGCATTGATCAACCGCAAGCTGGCGCGGGATATCGAAACTGTCTTTCTAATGCCTTCGCTATCCTGGGTCTATTTGTCATCGACGATAGTCCGCGATATTGCTTTGCACGGTGGTGATATCGGCGGTTTGGTACCTTCTCCTGTGCGAACAGCCTTCAAACGGAAACAAGCTGACGTATGACAGCTCGGAATATGTTAACGAATGGTTTTGAATAATCGACTAAGGGAAAACAATATTGTCCAAGCAACAGGGAAAACAGAAGCAGGATGAAGCGACTCAGGAGGAGATTCAAATCCCTCTGGCCGAGTTAATTGGTAATCGCTACGACAAGGCACGGCAACTGCGCTCAAGTGGAACCAACCCCTATCCTTACCGTTATGACCGTGATCATCTGGTCAGCGAAGTTCTGGATCAGTTTGACCAATTAGCAGAATCGGAAACAGTTGTTAAACTGGCCGGTCGCATCATGCTCAAGCGGAAGATGGGCAAAGTCTTCTTTGCCGATCTCCATGACAGCACCGGCCGTCTTCAGTTATATGTAAAAATCAATAACGTCGGTGAAGATGCCTTTGGACTTTTCAATGATATTGACCTGGGGGATATCATTGGTTGCGAGGGGACGCTGTTTGTCACTCGCACGGGTGAGAAGACCCTCAGCGTCAGCAATTTCGAACTGCTCTGCAAAGCTCTTCATCCGTTACCGGATAAGCATGCTGGTCTGAAGGATGTCGAGACGCGCTACCGTCGTCGCTATGCGGATCTAATTGTTAATGCCGAAGTACGTGAAACATTTGTCAAACGTACGAAGATCATTGCAACTATCCGTGAGTTTCTCAATGGCCGGGATTTTCTTGAGGTGGAGACGCCTATTCTTCAGCCGATTTATGGCGGCGGTAACGCCAAACCATTTCGCACCCACCACGAGAAGCTCGATATGCAGATGTATCTTCGTATTGCCGACGAGCTTTATCTCAAGCGCCTTATTGTAGGTGGCTTCGATAAAGTGTGGGAGTTTTGCAAAGATTTTCGCAACGAAGGACTTGACCGTTCGCATAATCCTGAGTTCTCGATGGTGGAAGTGTACTGGGCGTACGCTGACTATCGTGATATTGCCGTGTTGCTGGAGGATCTTTTTCGGCACGTTGTTTTTGAACTTCACGGCGCATACAAACTACCCTATGACGAACACGAAATTGATTTCGAGCCGAAATTCAAGTGGATCTCAATGATCGATTCGGTCAAAGAAGCCACCGAACTTGATTTTATGACGATGTCCTACGAAGATGCCAAAGCAGCGGCGGTTAAGCTCGGGGCCGACGACACAAAATTGATCAACTGGGGAAAATGTGTCGAGGCTGTGTGGGAACTGAAGGTCGAGCCTAATCTGATCCAGCCGACTTTTATCACCGACTATCCGGTAGAAATCTCTCCCCTGGCGAAGAAACACCGGGAGGATGATCGCCTCACTGAACGGTTTGAATTGTTCATTGCCGGGCAGGAGATGGGTAACGCTTTCAGTGAGCTTAACGACCCCGTGGATCAGATGGAGCGATTCATGCAACAGGGCAAAGCGCTCGAAGCTGGTGATGACGAGGCGCAGCCGCTTGACGATGATTTCATCACCGCCCTGACCTACGGTATGCCACCGACAGGCGGACTCGGATTTGGCATTGACCGCATGGTAATGCTGTTGACCAATCAGCATACTATTCGCGATGTCATCCTGTTTCCGCAGATGAGAGACTTAAAGGACGGAACAGTGCCGGTTTCACAAATATTGGCACAGCTTGTTGAGAAGAAGAAGATTGAGAATTCATAGACGAGAGATTCAGAATCCATAAGGGAGGGTGATCTATGATGCCTTAAGCAGGGTTAGGGAAAAGAAGTACCGATATTTGTATTAGGAGATACTGATGAATATCTTTGTTGGCAATCTTTCGTTCGACGCGACCGAAGACGGTCTTCGTGAGCTTTTTGAGCAGCATGGTGAAGTGTCCTCGGCCAAGATCATTACTGATCGTTCAAGCGGCCGCTCACGTGGTTTTGCGTTTGTGGAAATGCCCGACGATAGCGCCGCACAGGCAGCAATCGATGGCATCAACGGCACTGAAATCGCCGGTCGCGAGGTCAATGTCAACCAGGCTCGTTCGCGCGAGGGTGGTCCGCGTGGTGGAGGTGGTGGCTATTAGTCGACCGTTTGGCTCCGGGCATATTATTGGATAGTCCGGTGTTCACGATAGAATTTAAGAGGCCGAAACCTTTGTGGTTTCGGCCTCTTGTTATTGTACGGATGGCTTTGCAAGATTAGGATATTAACCTTTGTTAAGTTTCTTCAACTGCTTCTTAAGTTCTTTGGCAAAGTCCTTGGCCACGTTCTCAAAGGTCTTGTCGCCTGACTCCCCCCAATCTGAAATTTTCCGCTTGAAATTACCGGCAAACAGAGTGATCCCGCTCTCGGTCTCAATAAGACGGAGTTCCACGGTTAGTATGGCACTACCCAATCCAAAGCCAATCATGAAGCGCACAAATCCGCTACCTTTTTTGAACTCAAGTATTGTTCCTTCAACCCGGTATTGGGCATCGGCGCTGAGATCTCCAACCGTTCCAAAAATCTCCTTCTTCGACAGTTCTTCTTCAAGGTAACCTCGGAACATGTCGATGTGTTCGATGGTTGGTTTATCTTCATCCTTGGTATCGAATGGAAGGCCATCGGTGATTTCACCGATTGTGCAGGCGGATGGCGGCCGGATTGGAGCCTCCAGGTCGTGCGTTATTTTGTATGGTTTGGTGCAACCCATGAATACTAGCAGGAGCCCCAGTAGAACCAATAGCGACATACGATGAAATGTTATCATAACAGTCCTCCTTACGTTGTGAATTGTCCGATAATGATCATCTAATCATGGCCACTAGACCAACCTTAAGATCGAATACAAGTGCTTGCTGGGTTCTGCCATACATGCCGTACTCGTTTGAGTCAGTCCCCACGATAACAAGATCCGCCGCAGCACGGGTATCAAGTCCCAGAGAGTTCGAGAACATGGTCACCAGCCCGCCACCCAAAGTGAAGGCAAACTTGCTCTGCGACTCATACGTCACGGCCCATATCTCATCCGTGCTGATATCAAGGGCAAGAATGCTACCGGAGAACGAATGACTGATAGCCCCTAAACCGGAATACAGGTAATACATCGTCTTGCTGCCCTCGACGTACCTGGGCCAGCTGTAGTATTCGGCAGACACGAAGTAACGCCAGACATCCAGACTCAGGTTATCTCTAATGGGCACCATCCCGGAACCGGAGAGCAGTTGGTCGGGATCATCTTCCATCCCTGATTTTGAGATCGTACCTCGAATTGCGATTTTTCTGGTTACCGGGACTACGATGTCAAAGCCATAACCCAAACCGGATTTGATTCCATCATAATAATCGGTGGCGGGGATACTGTAGTTGCCCCCCAGGCGGAAAGCCACTGAATATAGTGCTTTCTGGCCCTGCTTGTATTTCTCTGAGGTTTCGGATACCCATCCTGACTGTTTCTGGTCCACGGCTGTTTGACCACCCGAGTCTATTGGCTGCGTCTCTTGGCGAGTTTGACTCTTTGCGGCGGCTCCGTAGCCGGGCCCCAGCAGTATTTCGGTAATGTCGCTTCCATCAGCGTTATAAATCCCGGCAATCTCGGTGAAGCTAATATTGCGCTTCTTTCCATCCTCGTTAAAAGTAATAACCTTATAGACATCGTCGATTTTGAATGAAATGCTTTCGAAAATCGTTCCGTCGGTCAACTCCAGTTGGTAAACAGTTACCGCCTGAATTTCCGAGCAGAACAGTGCGATCACCAATAACAGCGACAGGCACAAACTTAATGTTCCCGAAAAACAATGCTTCATGAATACCTCCCCACAAGATGTTTGCAAAAGTATATGGAATTGCGCCCGACAAATCAAGCCCATCCTTGATCCGGCTTGCCCCGTCCGGCATAATGTGTATATTCCCACAACAGAAATTGGGTCGTTATTGACAGGCGGCAATCGAATAGCTGCCACACGGAGGAATCATGGACTACCGCATTGAAACAGATACAATGGGCGAGATGAAAGTGCCGGCCGACAAATACTATGGCTGTCAAACCGCACGCTCAATACAGAATTTCCGCATCGGCGGCGAAAGAATGCCGCGTGAACTCATTCGCGCTCTGGGTATTCTCAAGAAAGCCGCCGCACAGGTCAACACGGAATTGGGAACTCTGCCCAAAGAGAAATGTGATCTTATCGTGAAGGCCGCCGACGAAGTCATCAACGGCAAGTTGGATGAACATTTCCCGCTGGTCGTCTGGCAAACCGGTTCGGGTACTCAGACCAATATGAACTCCAACGAAGTGATAGCAAACCGCGCTATCGAATTAGCCGGCGGCGAAATGGGTTCAAAAAAGCCGGTCCACCCCAACGACGATGTCAACAAAGCTCAATCGTCCAACGATACTTTTCCAACCGCGATGCACATCGCCGCTGTCGAGGAAATCCACCGGCGACTGATCCCGATGGTTACTAAGTTACGTGACACGCTGGAAAAAAAATCCAGCGACTTCGATAACATCATCAAGATTGGTCGTACACATCTGATGGACGCCACACCGCTAACACTGGGGCAGGAGTTCTCCGGCTATGCGGCGGCACTTACGCTTGGTCTGGACCGGATCAATGACTGTCTCAAGCGTCTCTACCCGTTGGCTCTTGGCGGAACGGCTGTCGGCACCGGTCTCAATACGCATCCTGATTTTGCTGTGAAGTCGGCGGCGGCGATAGCCAAAATAAGCGGCCAGCCGTTTGTCACCGCGCCCAATAAGTTTGAAGCGCTGGCGACGCATGATGCTATCGTCGAGGCCTCGGGCGTTATGAAAACTCTTGCCTGTTCCTTGATGAAGATCGCCAACGATATTCGTTTTCTCGCTTCCGGTCCACGTTGCGGTATCGGTGAACTGGTCCTGCCAGCCAACGAACCGGGGTCTTCGATCATGCCGGGTAAGGTCAACCCGACCCAGTGTGAGGCTATGACAATGGTCTGCGCACAGGTTATGGGCAACGACGTGGCCGTAAATATCGGCGGCGCGACGGGTCATTTCGAGCTTAATGTATTCAAGCCGGTGATGATCTTCAACCTGCTTCAGTCGATTCGGCTGCTGGCCGACGCCTGTGATATGTTTGACCTGAACTGCGCGGTTGGGATTGAGCCCAACGAAGTGAACATCAAGAAGAACCTGACCAACTCTCTCATGCTGGTCACCGCCCTTAATCCACATGTGGGTTATGACAATGCGGCCAAGATCGCCAAGACAGCTCATGCTGACGGCAGTACGCTCAAGGAAGCGGCCATGAAACTGAAGCTGTTGACGGCGGAAGAGTTTGATGAGAAGGTTCGTCCAGAGAAGATGATCGGGCCGAAGAAGTAGACCGCAACAGAATAGCTAATGTACCCGGCAGACGGTGACGTCTGCCGGGTATAATTCCATAAGCAACACTCAATGTGCAGTCACTATGACAGTTCCCCCGCTGTTTCTTGATATTATCTTGCCGTAGCATGTATAAGCAATATATTGCCGACAGAATGCTACTGTGACCCTATGAAGAAACTGACTCGCTACATATTGAGGGAGCACATTGCTCCGTTCCTTTTTGCCTTTATGGCAATCACGTTTCTATTGGTGATCGACTATGTGCCGAAGATCATTGATCATGTCATTGACAAGGATCTGTCGATCTGGGTCGCATTGGAGCTGGTCTTTTTCAACCTGGCCTGGATGCTTGCCCTCTCGGTACCGATGTCGGTTCTGGTGGCGGTTCTTATTGCTTTTGGCCGCCTCACATCGGACTTCGAAATAACGGCTATCAAATCTTCCGGTATTCACCTGATGCGGGTCATAGCCCCTTTGATGGTTGTGGGGTGTGTTTTGATGGTGGGTATGATTGAGTTTAATGATCGCATTCTTCCTGACCTTAACAAACGTGCCCGGTTGCTGTGGGGGGACATTGCTGCCATGCGGCCTACTCTGGTATTCCGGTCCGGTGTGTTTATCTCCGACATTCCCGGCTATCTGGTGCTGATTGATAAGGTTAATCATACGACTTCCCGCGTTGAGGGTGTACGCATCACTGACACCAGGAACGCTACCAAACCCCAGATAGTGGTCGCGGAGTATGGGTTTCTCGAAAGCACTGACAACGGCATGAATATGCAGTTCACCCTTCACAATGGAGAGATCCACAAGCTCGATACCGAGGAGCCGGCCAACTATCGACGGATGGCATTCGACAAGCATGTTCTAAACGTCGCTGGACCTGGAACCGAGTTGAAGCGGACCGCTCAGGATTACCGCACCGACCGGGAAATGCCCATTGATCAAATGCAGGCGACTGTGGATCGGGCGCTGGCGACAATTGGACCTTTCGAGGAAAAGATTACCAATCAGCTTGGGCGACGGTTCGATTTTCTTTTCTCAGACAGTTTGGCTCCCCCCGTTGATACAACTATCGATGATATTGCTGCATTTGAACGAATACAAAGGCAGGCAGCTAACCAGTACAAGGTGGTCCAGCGCAGTCGGCAGCAGATCGCAGCCCAAACCAAGCTGGTGAACAAGTTTACAATTGAAATTTACAAGAAATACTCAATCCCGGCAGCATCGCTGGCCTTTATCCTTATCGGTGCGCCGTTGGCAGTTATCTCCCGCAGAGGTGGGATGGGGGTGGCTATCGCTATTTCCATCGGCCTCTTTGTTCTCTACTGGGCTTTTTTGATTGGCGGTGAGGACCTGGCTGACCGTGGGTTGGTACCGCCATTCTGGGCGATGTGGAGCGCTAATTTCCTTCTTGGTGGGATTGGCCTATTCCTCATCTACAAGGTTGTTACCGAAAAACCGATTTTCTCGTATTTCCACCGGGCTGATACCGGGAGCGATAATGAAAAAGATTGACCTGTACCTGTTGAAATCTTTTTTCGCTTCCCTTCTGGTGGTGACGATTGTGTTCGGACTGACAATCATCATTATCAATATCATTGAAGAGTTACGTGATTTCGTAGACCACGATGTGCCGTTGCTCACGATTGTGGAATACTATTCCTACTGGGGCGGGTGGGTACTCAAATCATTTCTACCCATGTTCATTCTTATCGCTACCCTTTTCTCGGTGTCAATCATTGCTCGACGTAACGAAATGCTGGCAATGAAGTCCTCCGGGCTATCGCTCTATAGAATCGCGGCGCCTTATGCGGTGGCCGCGCTGTTGTTGTCGGGGGCGCATTTCTACTACAATGAGTACATCTATCCTCCGGCCAATATGCGACGACTGGAGATCAAGGAGTATGTCATTGAGAAACGTTCCCGAGCGTCGGATGCCCAGGTCTCAAATGTTTATCGCCAGGTTCGTCCGGGGTATTTCTATACTATGAGTCGGTTCAATGCTGATCGTCGGGAAGGGCGCGACCTAAGTGTGTACATCACCGAAAACAACCGCCTCGCCAGAATCATCACAGCCCCCACCGTTATGTATCGCGAAAACCGATGGATTGCTCGTAATGGCACAGAGCGGATTTTCTCCGAAACCATCGGGGAAACATACCAGGAGTTTGACATCTTATATCTCCAAGATATTCAGGATAAACCGAAAGACCTCGCCAAACGGATCGGCAAACCTGAAGACATGGGTATCGAAGAACTCAAGCAGTACATTGACTTGATGAAAAGGGTCGGTGGGCCATATGCGCGGGAGGCGGTTGATCTGGGTATCAAGTATTCATACCCGCTGTCATCGTTTATCGTTGTACTTATGTGCATTCCGTTTGCTTCCAATCCTCGACGCGGGGGGATTGCGGTTTCGGTGTCGGTCGGGGCGCTGATATCGCTGGCGTATTTCATAATGTTTCGCATTCTCCAGTCGGTTGGTTACAACGAAAAAATACCCCGCGAGTTGGCAATCTGGGGGGTGAATGGTTTTTTCCTGTTGATTGGAATATTCTCTATGCTCAAGGCCAGAAAATAGTGCCCGACTCCGGCCACAAGCAGAACCGCAAACTCTGGAACGAGATTGCTGATGTTCACTACTATCACCCGGGCTATAAGGTCAAAGAGTTCCTACAGGGTCAATGCCCTCTCAAATCGTTAGAACTATCAGCACTGGGGGATGTGACTGGAAAAAAGCTGCTGCATCTGTTCTGTCATTTTGGAAAGGACAGTCTGGCCTGGTCGCGACGCGGTGCGATTGTCACCGGCGTAGATATCTCTGACCGCTCGATTGAGTTGGCCAACCTACTGAAAAATGACGCCCATCTCAAAGCCGAATTTGTGCGATCTGATGTGCTCGAACTGATCGGGAAAATCGACGACCGTTTCGATATTATCATTCAAACCTACGGGACACACTGCTGGATTTCCGATCTGGATCGTTGGGCTGAAGTTGTGGCGCACTACCTTCTGAAGGGCGGGACGTTTCTCATTGTCGATATCCACCCGATGAGTAATGTTATGCTTGAAGAAGGGTTGTCGTATTTTGATACCGAGCCGCAACGGTATGCCGGTGAGAAGGATTATTGTGATCGCGAATATACCATAGAAGAAGATTCCGTCGAATATCCGCATACATTAGCTGACATGATCAATGCGTTGATTAGAGCTGGCCTGACGATAGAGCAAGTCGAGGAATACAACAAGTTGTGCTACGCCCGCGAGGAAGACTGGAACGAGAAAGACGGTTACTACTATCCACCCGACGGCCCGACGCCGTATCCTCTGATGTTTCTGATCAAGGCGAAGGGGTAGGGGGAGATTCGCGGAACCGCAAAAGGGAGCCTTGGTGCAATTACTCGTTGGTTTCGAACTGACGGGCCGAGTCTCAAGATTCTGGTCTCGGGGGGATTTTGTTGTTGCTTTTTCGCGTGAGATCGCTAACTTGGTTCATTCTAAGGGACTGGCCAAAGGGAGAAATCTCGTTGGGTTGTTGGAGTAGCGTAACAAACCGAATGTCAATGGCTTATGAAGCCGGGGGCACATTGAGTACTTGCCATGGTGAACGGTCGATGTTGACAGTAGGCTTCTGTCCGATAAACAAACAGAGAGCCAATTGTCAAGTTTCGGTTGCAAATAACCGATTTTATTTGTATAATGGTAATGATAGCAAGGGCGTAGGGAAACACGACCGATTGCACTGTCGGATTCCTCCCCCTTTTAATTCTCTAACCGCTGACGGAACGCGTTGCTTGACTGGGCACCTTGGTGATCCGGACCGCGGGAGTGAAGATGGCTTCAGGCTCAACAGCTTTACAGACTCAGTACTCTGCTCCAGCCGGAGACACGTACGACCTTTCCACGGAGGACACCAGTACGAGCAGTGGCCCTACCGGCTACATCGATTCCACGGGGGTACTACCGTTGCTTGAGACTTTGGAAACCAGACTGAAACTACTTGATGCCCGACTGTATGGCCAACTCCAGAGGTTGGACGGACACATCAGGGAAATAACTGAGGGCTCTCCCAAGCCAAAGTTCATGGCCAAGAACGGATGGGAGCATGCGAAGCGCATGTTTGTGTTTCTTGCTCCGATTGAGGCCCGATTGAAGGTAAGGCTTTCAGCTGTTGAGTTGTTCGTCTTGTGTTCGGCAGTTTACTTGCACGATGTTGGAATGTATTGCTATTTCTACATGCGCGACTATGAGGCGGACAAATTCGAATCAGCGGTTTTCGAGAAGTTGGAAAAGACTCAATGTGCGTATCTCTATAACGAACATGCTAACTTCTCAGAGAAGTATATCAGGGAAGCACACGAAGGCAAGACCAAAGTGTTCCCCGATCTGTCTCAGGCTTTGAAATCAATAGATAGCGCCTACTATGTTGCGGCAATTGCCGGACTTCACAAGAGTTACTGGCCTGTAGCAGCCTCCTGGACTCCTTCGGGTATTAGAATGAGACTCCTCAAGGCATTACTTCAGCTGGCAGATGCGGGTGATGTGACCAATAAGCGAGCCGTAGAGAAAAACAGGAAAGAGACTCCCGATATCAGCTTTGATACCTATTGGAAGTTCCTCTACGTGGACGGTCCGGTTTGCCAAGAGCGTGAAGGTTTACTTCTTTGTTACTTGTCATATCGTATACCTTCCGATTTCAAGGCCCACTTTGAAAGCTACTCGAGAATAATGGAAGCGCGGTATCAGAGACGTCCACTGGATTGCGTTGAAGTAATAAGGGAGTATGGTGCCCCAGTTGACGTTGTCGCGGGAATTGTCGATTCACCGGTCATCGACGACCAGCTCGTTATGATGCCCCCCGAAGTAATCGCCGTAATCAAGGAGAGACGAAATGCGCCAACATGGGAAGAGAAGATGGAGGAGCATCTGAGGCGTGCCGGGAGCCAGGAGTTCCAAACCAGCCATGAACTCGTCGCATTGGAGTACTTGAAGGCGGGAGAGGCCGCCGCGGAGATACCTGACCATAACCTCGCCCTAAGGCACACTGAGCAAGCTTTGCAGCTACTTGACGAAAAGGCACGCCCCGAAAACAGGCTGAAGGCTCTTGAAATGGCAGCCTACTTGTGCGACGTATTGCAGCTTTCGGAGAAGGCTGGCACTTACTGGGGTAAGGCTGTTACGGTTGCGTCCAATGCGGTCAAAAACGACCAAATGAAAGATGTCAGACTTGCTGCGCTTTGCGAAAGAGAATCCGAGCACTTGGTGAAGACCGGGCACCATGATAAGGCTGCCAAAGCGTACAGCGCTCTCTGCGCGGGCTTTGAAAGTAAGAATGACTTCGAATCGGCAAGGAACTGTATCAATCTTGCCGCGAGGAGTTTCTCATCAGCTGGAGACAAGCAGGGCGAACTGGAGTCACTTGACGCTCTTGCGAGGATATCACGAGATAGAGGGAACCGGGAGGTGCTCGAGTGCTTGGAGGATCTCCTGCTTGCGAGGATCAAGCACTATGAGCCGAATTGGCTAGGACCCTTGGATTGGCTCGGAGATTCTTCCGTAATGCAAGAGGTTTTCCGTCTGTGCGATGAAATATCCGTGAGCGACGGTGAGGCGTACGCAATGAAGAAGAAGGTTTGCGGAAAGCTAATCACCCAGATGACAAAATACGGTAATGATGACAGATTATCGGATATACGAAAGCTACAGGTCGGACTAAGCGCTCAGGGAAACTGGACTCTCAGGTTTTGGGGTGGCCTGACCAGATATGGAGAACACATCTGGTGGGTAATGCTTGCGAGTGCTGCCGTGATTCTTGCGTGTGCGTGCGTTTACGCCCTTTTCGGTTGGGTAACGGTTGACCACAGACAGGTGGATTTCTTGCATACACTGATATTCAGTTGCACTAAGTTCTGCTCAATGGACAGCACCGCCTATCGACTTGCTTCTTATTGGCCCGCGCAGCTTCTTGCCGTGATAGAGGTCATCTGTGGCTATATTGCACTCGGCCTGTCCATATCTGTACTTGTGCAGAAGACCTCGTTACGTTCTAACTAGCAGTTAATCCGTATGAAGTCGGAAGGCTCCCGTGACGGGCTCTGTTCCATCGAGTCTCTCGCAGTAGTCTAACTATTCCTCATCATTAGTCTGCTTCTGCTGGCAGCTCTGGATTACGGCTTCAAATTTACCGTCTATGTGCTGAAGATACCATTCATCAATGAGCGATCTCTTGAACCGCCACTCTTTGCCCAATTTCGCGGCTGGGATCCGTTTCTCCTGCGCCCAGGTATATATCGTCTGCGGCTTGACTTTCAGGTAACGAGCTACTTCTTCGAGAGTCATGATGTCCGTCTTCACAGTGTGTCGCCTCCCAGATAATCACGCTCGAACGATTGTAGCGTTGTATCGGCCGCGGTGCCATCGTCAAGACGATACATGCCGCTCGAAGGGGAGTAGGTTTGGGGTGGTTGATCAATGTCGTCGAGGAGTTGTCGGGCTGAGTAGATCAGGGCTGTGTAAAAATTCCCTTCGTAGGCGCGGAACAACGCAAACGGCTGGCCGCGATCACCCAGGAACGGTCGCAGGTTCCAGGCCAGTTGAATCGCCACAAAAGCCAGAATAACAACCCAGAAACGAAACACCACCACACCAGTCTGAGGGTAGACTGATTTTTTCTCGCAGGAGAATTTCAAAGCATCGACAACGGTTTTCATCCCGAACGCCCCCGACAGAACGAAAATCAGGATGTGCAGCAGTTGCAGGAAATAGTAGTTGCTGCCGGTGAGCAGGAAGATGATCACAATCGGCGAGAACGAAACCATGATGGCCGAGGTGAGCACAAACCCTGACAGGATGATCGACACCATCTGCAACAGCCGCAGCCGCGACCCGAGAATGAACTGGATAATGAAGAGGGCGGGAAAACATATTATCAGCGCGAGTGTAAACAACACGGCCACTTTCCCTCCCGCCACGACCGCCTGAAGAGCGCTGTGGTAGCCACCCATGACTGCGCCATAGAGAAAGGCAAACAATATCAGCATGAGGTACTGTTTGAGTATCCGCCCTGTCGCCCCATCCTCGTTGGTAATCCTGGTGAAATATTCCTCGGTGTTGTGGAGCGTGGGGAAATAGTCGAGTATCGAGTTTTTGGTATCGCTCATAGCAACCTATCCTTGTTTTATTCGGTTCTATGACTAATATCGGTATTTGATACTGTTATGTCAAGGATATTATTGTTTGTTTATGTTTGTCTGGATTTTTCAGGATTGGGGTGATGCTGGGTGCGATGGATTTTGAAAAGTTGATGTCGCGCTCTTCGGCAATCAGGGAAGACTAATTAAACCGGAAGACCAGGGAAATTTACGACCAATGCGACAGGTAATGGTGAATCAGAAGAAAACGCCAGCCCACTATCTGTGGACTGGCGTTGATTTTGTCAGATAACTGTTAGATGCCGCTAAATTGAACATCCTTGAAGTACATTGATGGGCGACGCCACGAAGAGTAGACCCACTCGTCGTTGCCCATCTCCTCCAATTGATTCCAGATATCGACCAGGATTCCGGAGATGTTCATCTCGTTGACCGGGTGCACGACCTGACCGTTTTCGATCAGTTTGCCCATGATGCCGTAGGAGAAATCACCGGTGAGCGAATTGGAATTGCCGCCGATAAAACCGGTCACCAGGATGCCCCTCTCGAGGCCTTTCACCATTTCGTCAAGGGAGCGGTTACCCAATCCGAAAGTCAGGTTGGTCGATGAGCCGACGGTTGGTTCCAGCCCCATCTTGCGACCGTAATACCAGTCGATATAGTAGGACTTCAGAATGCCTTTATCGACGATAGTACGCTGTTTTGTAGCGATGCCATCACCATCGAATAACCTCGAACCGAGGCCGCTCTTGATGAAGGGATCGTCAATCATCGTGAGTTTGTCGGAGGCTATTCTCTCGCCCTGTTTGCCATCGAGCCAGGAGTTTTTTTGCTGCAAAGACGACGCCTGCATGGGGCCATAGAGCGGATAGATGAATCGTCCTGCAGTTCGGTTTTCGATAATCATGTCATACGTGCCGGACTCGATCTTCTTCTGGCCGAGTTTGCCCAGGGCGCGATTGACGGCGTTGATACCGAGCTGCTCGGGAGCGGGCATGTCCTTCAGGAATCGAACCGTTCTCCAGTCCCAATCCTCGGGTCGATTGTCCCCGTCCCCTTTGACGGTTGCCTCGGCCCCGGCCGAAAAACTGGTCCCGCGACGTACTCCCTCGAAGCCGTTACTGTGCACCTTAACCGATTCATAAAGCGAATCGTTGAACCCGGTGGTGCAGGAGATAAGGCGGTCGCTGTGACCCAGAGCGGCGTCTTCAATCGCGGTAGCGATCCTGATCCTTTCATCGGAAGTGACCGACTCATACGCTTCGTCATACACCTGCAGGTCGATATCCTCCCTACCGGTATAGTGTTTAGGGTCGGGCAGGGTGCGGAACTCATCTTCGCTGAGATACTTCGTCATCGCCACCGCTTCACTAATAAACCGTTCCAACGATTCCTTGCGGAGATCATTGGTCGTATGCGCCGAGTAGCGATGGTTGGCGTAGATACTGAGACTAAGCGAGTTCTGAACCGATTCGTTGAGTTCTTCAAGCGTACGATCTCTAAACTGTACGCTCACATCTCGAGAGTTGCTGAGATTGACGGCGGCCTCATCGGCACCGTTCTTATTGGCTTCTGTGGCTACCCAGTGGGCCAGAGCCAGTCTTTCCTTACTATTCATGATTCCAACCTTGTTTTCTCATTTGTGGTGTCCTGTTTTCCGGTCTGTTTTTTCCGAAGTTCACGAGGACACACCTCCCACTGTAATGGCCGAAACTTTGGCCGTCGGTAGTCCCATCGAAGTGGGCACTCCCTGACCGTTCTTACCACACATACCGCCACCTTCGGCTAACCTGGGATCATCACCCACCATGACAATGTTGCGGAGAACCTCCGGACCATTGCCAATAATGTTGATGTCCTTGATCGGGGCGGTCAGTTTGCCGTTCTCGATCAGGTTACCGGAATTGACATAGAAGGTGAAATCACCGGCCCCGATGTGGACTTCACCATTGTTGAATGACTCAGCGTAAATGCCTTTTTTGCAACTGGCGATAATCTCATCTTTGGTATGCGGACCCGGCAGCATATAAGTACACCTCATGCGGGGCATGGGTGGATAGCGGAAGGATTGCCGGCGTCCGTTGCCGGTAGGAGTAACACCATAATGTTTGGCGCTGATGTTATCGTGAAGGTAGCTCTTGAGAATACCGTTTTCGACGAGGAAAGTCTTCTCGGTATTGTTGCCTTCATCATCGACGTTCAATGAGCCGCGGGCGTGCTCACAGGTGCCGTCATCGACGATCGAAACAAAGTCCTCGGCCACCTTTTTGTTGATCTTGTCAGCGAATATCGAAATCCCCTTACGGTTAAAATCAGCCTCCATACCGTGACCAATCGCTTCGTGGAGCAGAATACCGGAGTTGCCGGCCGCGAGAACAACTTCCATTTCGCCTGCTTCCGGTTTGACAGCGTCGAACAGACGCACCGTACGTCCCACGGCTTCTTTGGCGATACGATCAATGTTGACCTGACTGTAGAAATTGAGATCCTGGCGACCGCTAAGGCTGAACCCGTTCTTCTCGCGCTGGTTGCCCTGTTCGGCTGTGCACGAGGCGGCTATCTGGGTCATGGGTCGATAGTCGCACACGATCAGGCCGTCGGAGGTCGCAATCATGCAATATGAAGTCTGATCACCAAACCATAGCCGCGACTTTATTATCCTTTTGTCGAGGCTGTGAATATTGCTGTTGATCTTCTGGAGGTACGGTATTTTTTGATCAATACCTACTTGTTCCCAGGGCTGCTTTATGACGTGATAGTCCGGCGTCTCTGCGAATGCAAGTTTTTCGGGAGCCGCATTGGCGGTCTCTTTGGCAATCCTCGACGCTGTCCGTGCAGCCCTCTTCATGGCTTGGAGAGTGAGTTCCTCGGTAAAGGAGAAACCTGACTGGTCGCCCTCCAAAACACGAATGCCAAGTCCCAGATCAATAGTACTGTAAGCTTGGTTGACAGCTTCATCCTCTAGTCCGACCCAGTTGGTGATGCGATGTTCGAAAAACAGGTCACAGAAATCTCCACCCCGTTCGAGAGCCACTCCCATTACCTGGCGAATGTCGGTTTCACTTACGCTAAAATGGTCGAGGAAAGTACTCAAGCGCGTGTCTCCCCCAGCCGGGACTGAAAAAGCGGCGGCGGGGTTTACTCTAAAGACCACAGGAATGGCGGCCAGAGCTAGTCCCTGTGCTCCTACTCTGACAAAATCTCTTCGGGTCATGTCTCCCATGACGGTTACCTCCACTGGATTTGTCTATTTACATTGTTCTTGAATCTCGAATTGGACGCATTGGTACTCCACAACACATACTATATCAGACGAAAGTTTTAGCAAAAGGGTTCGATTTTTTCGGTGGCGAGTCCCAGGCGTGTATGGGCTGGACGTTTTCTTGTCGAAGACTCTTTCGCACCGAACGTGAACATGGACGGAAGCTGTCGCCACATGATCGCAGTCTACCCCTCGTCAAGAGCGTCTCGGATAATCCGGTCATGATCGAAAGCCAGCGAGATATTAAGATAATCACTTGTTTTGATCACCTTAGCCGCATCGGTATCGGCGTATAGTTCCCCTCCAATCGGTATGGCACGATAGACAATCGAGACGGTGTGACCGCGGGGATCGCGCCCGGGATCAGAATAGACTCCGACCAGGTATTCCAGCCGAATATCCAGACCGGTTTCCTCTTTGGCCTCCCGCACTGCCGCCTGCTCAACCGTCTCTCCGATCTCAACCCCTCCACCGGGCAACGCCCAAGTGCCTTTGAATGGCTCCACACCGCGCTCAATGAGTACTACGTCGCCGTCAGGATAGACAATTACAATATCCACTGCCATAGTTGGGCTGGCCATCGAACAACCTCCGATCTTAAATCAGTTAGTCCATTATGCGTCAGTCGTTGGCGTGATGCAACATAATGGACAAAGCCAAACGAAGTGAACCAACCGGGGGAATGGATTGTTTAACTAGTAGGCACTATGGGAGGGCCGGACTACCGGGTTTAGGGAAAGCACATACCTGCATGTATGCAGAGTCCCAGGTGTATGGCGGAGCAAGGACGCTCCGCCTTTTTTGTTCGTGTTGGGGTTCTGTCAAACCTTGACACAGGCGTGGCCTGTTGTTTCGATATGGGCGTAGACTGTAATCAAACGAGGAGGTAGGTGATGAAATACGGCGCTCGCAATTGTATCCAGGGTAAGGTGATGTCGGTGAAGGAAGGTGATGTAATGTCGCTGGTGAAGTTTGATATCACCGAGCCCTGCCAGATGGCCTCGGTTTTGACTACCGAATCGGCCAAAGACCTCGCCCTCAAAGTCGGCGACGAAGTTCTGCTGGTTGTCAAGGCGATTCATGTTCTTCCGGTGCGCGAGGGTTAGAGGCGAAAATCCACTGCCCCGAGACATTTTTCTAAGTTTTCCGTCAGGGCAGGATTTGGCCTTGCTTTTTTTGAGACTTTGACTATACTTGTTCGCCGATGCGGTTGCGTCGTGAAGGGCGGTTAGCTCAGTTGGTTAGAGCACCTGCTTTACACGCAGGGGGTCACTGGTTCGAATCCAGTATCGCCCAGTATTTTGGGTGACCCCGAGGCGCGATGGCAAAGGATCGGCAAGAGATTGTCGATAAGTGGATATACCCATAACGGGGTTGTAGTTCAGTTGGTTAGAACGCCTGCCTGTCACGCAGGAGGCCGCGAGTTCGAGTCTCGTCAACCCCGCATCTATCGTAATCTACTACAATACAGTTCATTAGCAGAACGCCAACTGTTCAACACACAGAACTCCTCCTTGTTCGCTCCGATCTCCTCAACCGTATCCCCGCCCAGACCCGTATTTAGTTGTACTGCAGTACATCGGAATAATTGAGAGGTATGGGACGATCTCATCGGCGTTGATGCGTTTGCTATAAACACGACGGGTTCAAAAAGGAGCGGTGCGTTCACAAAGTTCCATCTGTGCCTCCGTACACTGCAAAAAGCTTTGACGACAAGGGCAAAATAGACTACATTAGGTCTGTACTGCGATATTCACTTATCCACAGAAGGGAGATTGTCATGAAGCGAACCTTTACGCTCCTGGTTGCCATGGGACTGCTGGTGCTCCTGATCGCACCATCCTGGGCAGACCCGATTGAAAAACCACAGCAAGTGAAGGCCATTGCGTTAACCGCGACACCTGTAAACATCACGCCCCAATTAATTCAGCCCGACCAGGGTGGCAACCGTGCCTTCTGTGACGGCGAGTGGCAGGGCGGCCTAGCCTACTTCGTCGGTGGGTGGTTATACGGGGAGGAGTACTACGCCGCCTATCAAGATCCGGTCGAGACAGGATGCCTTAATACCTACCCCTTCGAAGTTACGGCCATCAACTGGGCCGTCCACGTGCAACAGGCATTGACCGTTGAAATGCAGCCACTCGTGTTCGATTATGGTGACCCCGACGTCATAGGTAATGTGATATGCCCAGGGCCACTGTACACTGTCAGTTTCCCCAGCCCAGGGGCTTACATCGTGAGTCTGCCTTTTCCCGACCCATGCTGTGTGACAGGACCCTACTATGCAGGACTTTGGGTTCCGACCGCTCTCGGTTTCGACTTACTGGACGTAGTCGTAGATGATGGTGTTATTGTTCCACCGCGAAGTAACGCCACGTACAACAATTACAACGGAGAATGGTTGGATCTTATTGACGATGCTGGCTTTACGTGGAACCTTGAGCTCTGGTCAGAGGGACTTAATTCTCTGGAAGGGAATTGCGGATCGAACGGAGTGTCTCTGATCGATCCGGACACGATGCACACTTACCAGGCTTATACCGTTCCCGTGCTCACGACTAGTATCTATGTCGGGGATATTACCGATGGGCACACGGTCGTTGACATTGATCCCTCAACGGTGCAGATCAATGGTGGCATTGCGCCGGTTGCGACAACGCTCCTCGGTTCGCATCCCGACTTCACCGGCGGTGTGCTGGAAATCACCTGCCCGATGAGAGACTTTATTCTTGGCTACATGACGTTCTGGGACACCGTGTCCGAGACCTACACAGTTTCAGGCATGTACTATGATGGCTCGCCGTTTCTGTTTCTTGGCGATGTCACGCTCATTGGTCACATTTCGGGTGACTTGAATCTCGACGGCCAAGTTAATATTGCCGATTTAACATATATGGTAAGCTATCTCTTCCTGGGTGGTCCGGCGCCCAATTCAATCGAATCGGGTGACCTTGACGGCGATGGCGTGGTGACCATCAGCGACTTGCAACTGCTTATAGCGCGTGTCATCTTCGGATAGCCGGAAGCCGACTTCGACCTACTGAACATTCGATTAGACATGAGCCCGCTGGCAGAGATGCCAGCGGGTGGATTGCTCCCCGACCTTGCTCCAGATCCGCAAAAGCATGAGAGAACGGCTTGACGAGGCTTTTAGGAACTCGTCTCGTAAAGCCCGCTTTCTTGTTGTAACCTAACGATATTGCACATCTCTTGATCGGGGAGAATGTCTCGCAGTCCCCGGCAAGACGTAGGCTGTAATCCCCTCATCTACACAGCCTTACGACGGCGGTCAAGAGTTGGTTCTTTCATTTTGAAGCAGTTTCGAGATGACTGTAAGCAAAGTCCATTTCAAATCACATTGCATGCTTCCGTAATAGCTGTTGCCTCTTCCCTGTCTTGGCGTCCAATTGTGTCTTAGTCGGGGATGACAAGATGGTTGGCGTGAGAGGACTTGAGTCTGTTGCTCGGCCTTGTCTCCCAATAGCTTGCAAGTACATATAATAGATTTGTGCCATTTCTCGGTTGTTTTCTGTTTAATACAGATTATGACATGTGAGTAAATGTCTGTGTACTTCGGTTAGAAGCCTACTTTCTCCGCCATTCATTGTAGCCAGTGGCATCACATATTGTCGTGCCGCTCCTTTCTCGATTTTCTGCTTCCCATCTAACGCATTCTAAGATTGGAATCGGTGTCATACTAGTATTGCGCTCTACTCTCATCGACTCAGTTGATATGATGGACAGGTGACAGAGTACAGACTATGGCTTGGGCCTCAAGGTGCTTTGTCCGGATTGTCTGAAGACGTACAGTCAACCCCGAGTTTCCTGTCAGCATAGCCTAAACCACATCCTAAAAGTTCTGGGTATTAAACAGTCAACCCCGCATTTACATATCCAGCTACGAACGATCGACTTAGCGTTTCCAAGACTGTCAGGTCTAGGCACTCGAGGCTTCAATGCAGCTAATCTTCTGCCTGATTTCGGTTGCCTTCCCGGATTGCAGAATCGTGCAAAACCTGTTAGTAGCTGCTCTTAGAACTGAATACTGCAATACTTCAGCTATGTGCCAATTCGAACTTCCAGAACAAACTCTGAACGATATATCGCTGCACAGTCTGTGCGCGGTCACATTCGTGATATGCTTGTGTTATGTCTGAAAACTAGTCGTCTTCCTGCTCTTCATCGAGTTCCAAGATTCTCTTCTGAAGTCGTTCATTAAACTCTGGCCACATATCCAAAGCCACAGTTTGCGTCAATTCCATTGACTTTTGAATGATGTCTGGCATCTTGCTGAGAAACTTCTGTCCAATAGGAGATTGATAGAATTCAATAAGCTCCTTCAATTCACCTTCAGTGAAGACTTCAACATAGATATCAGCGTACTGTTCTCGTAGCTGTTCCCAACTAAAGAACCCAGACATCCAATCCATCATCTCCTTCTGCATAGCTTGCGAAGCTTCTTTTGCCTCTTGTGTCAGATCGGTTGCTATCAGCTGTTGTTCCATCATGCTTTCCATTGATGTCAACATTTGATCAAACGTCTCTTCTGCGTTAGTGATCTCCAGGAGCTCCAAAGCAGTCTTCTTGTGGCTTGCCTCACCTGCCATTGAACAGGTAGTACATATTGCAAGAAAAAGTAATGAGACTACGAGCATCTTTTTCAACTTTCTCCTCCCTTCATCTTAGGATTAAGTCTGGCATCGAAATTTAGTAGAGCTGTTTCGTGACCGTCCAACATATCTGGTTTGGCTTCAAAGGCAGTCACTTCCATAGTTTCATATCAATCAACCACCGCATTATCTATAGTGTGGCATTTACGAGCAAGCAAATAGTCTCAAAGACGGCCTGGATGTTTTGCCGCGGCCAATATGGACTCTGCTCCATAGTCGAGAAATTATGACCGGGAATAGAAGCATCAATAGGAACCAGTGTACTTAACCAGTGATAGCAGCTGACCCGCAAACCAGCTTCGCTCAGTTCGTCACACGCCAAGCAGACAACCGTCCCACTGGTTCAAGCACTTCCATGACCTTCGGGTTTGGATTGGTAAGTAGATATGTTCCAAGTCTGTCAGTAACGGCCCGCTTTGTCCTAGGCCAGCCGGAACCTCATCCGAAAAGTTCTGGGTATTGAACAGTCAACCCCGCTTATATAAGTCGTTGTTCTACATTCACATACACTCCTTTTCAGTTCGAGTCTAATCATTGACACTCCTTATCACTTTGCATATTTGACAGTGTCGTTTCAGACCAATCCGCTCCATCAATTCTTCAAGAACTCAAACTCAACCGAATTCTCATCAACCCTAACCACCCGGATTGTCCCCTTGCTTATCTTAATCTCTTTTTTTCTAACAGGTACATAGAGATTAAACGACCAGGAATTATGAGCTTCGGTATTTACAATTACCAATGAATATATATCCGCACTCGGCATCCCGGCATAAGCAATTTGAGTTTCGTAAAAGAACATCTTGCGTACTCGAACAGCTTCCCCGATTTCGATTTTATAAGCATTCATCTATTTCATCCTCCAGTCTAAACTAACTACCAGCCAAAGAGAGAAATATTCAACAAGTGTCTTCGTAGACAACATCCATCTCAACCTCTCCCTACTTCTACACATTCCACCCTCCCCATCATGTAATTGTCATGCAGCAAAAAGTTGCGAAATTCGTACAACCAACCCCGCTTTTTCAATAGTCTAAAGGGCTAATTCAATTCTCTCGTAAAACAAAAGTTGCGAAGATCATCTAACAAACCCCGTTTTTATTATATCTATTAGGATTCCGATGAGTTAGCGGCCGCTCCGAATCGCTAACAGCACTCTCACAAAACTCTTTACCAATCTTTCCTCTTTGCTACTGGTGTATCGAGACGTCGGAAAAATTTAGCACGCGAATTCAGGCGATACTTCGATGCTGTAGTTCCAAAGACTGGCCGTGCTTCTCCGTGAAACATCTGGGGTGGGAACTTCGTATTCCTTAGAATAATGATTTAGATCTGTGAAAGAATACAGGATTAGTATGCATGGAAATACTCTAATCCTTCCGGAAAGGACGAATTGATTTGACAAACATCGCACCCAATGAGTCACAACACAAGGCCGCACGAATCGCTGGATTCACTTTAATATTCGCGATCGCAATTGTAGTTATTTCAAATTACAGCGTCGGCTTTCGGTTTATCGTTTCGGATGTTGCAGAAACTGCCCGGAACATGTTGGCACATGAAACATTGTTTCGTTTCAACATTATTTGTAATCTAATCTACCTTGCAACCCTGATCTTAATGTCAACATCGCTTTATGTGATACTCAAGCCGGTTAACAAGAATTTTGCTCTGACAGCAGCATTAACCAGGTTCGTATATGCTTCTATGTGGGCCATTATGGCTATCAATACATTTGGTGCGTTGCGCCTTCTGGGTGATGCCGGTTTCCTGAAAGTCTTTGAGACAGATCAATTACAAGCCCTATCGAGGTTACTTCTTAACAATAGTTGGGACGCATACTATGTTGGCCTGCCGTTCTGGGGATTAGCTGCTACGGTTTGCAGCTACCTATTGCTCAAATCAAAGTATATACCAAAGACATTAGCTATTTTTGGCATCACATCATCGGCATGGTGTGTGTTCTGTGCTTTTGCTTACCTCATTTTCCCTGGCTATGGAGAGATAGTTCACATAGGTTTGTTCGATGTGCCTTTAACTATTTTCGAACTAACATTAGGTTTTTGGCTTCTGATTAAGGGATTAAAAGCTCAGCCAAATCCGGTAAATCAATAGAAATTACAAAAATCTAATAAAAATAGATATATGGAAAATAAAGTGTTCACTCTAAAAAAGACCGCAAGACTTGCTGGCGGACTATATCTTATTTGGGTAATAACTGGCATATATGGGATGATATATGTTCCTTCACAAACTATTGTTGCGGGCAATGCAGTTGCCACAGCCAATAAATTACTAAGTAATGAGTTTATGTTTCGAACAGGTATAATAAATGATCTTCTTAGTGTTACTATTTGTATCTTTTTATTATTCGCTCTTTATAAATTGTTCGAACAAGTGAATAAACATCAAGCTTTACTTATAGTAGCATTGTTTTCTGTGACAATTCCTGTGATTTTTATTATGGACGGATTTAGTATTGCTTCCCTTATGATTTTTAAAGGCGAAGTATTGAAAACATTTGAACTTAGTCAAAGACAAGATTTGGCAATGCTTTTTCTAAAAATTAATAATTACGGGAGTTTGACATTAGAAATGTTCTGGGGACTTTGGCTTTTGCCATTTGGTTATTTGGCTTATAAATCGGGATTCATCCCTCGTTTAATTGGGGTTTTTCTAATTCTTAATGGTATAGCTTACATCATACATTCATTCGTATCTTTACTTTTTCCTGATTACCAAACTATTGTTACACAATTCGCAATGCCTTTCTTGATTCTAGGAGAAATTTCAATAACCCTATGGCTCTTAATTAAAGGTGTAAAAAACAATATATCAGCAATTGAAAGACAATAATGACAATAGACAGTTTCGCCTATTGACAGTAGACAACAAGAAAAGAAAAAATAACAAGCCGCTTAAAATCAAATCATTATGACCGAAAAAACGTTTTATAAAAGAAGTCTATATTTTACAGGAATAGTAACAGTTGGCATATGGTCACTATTGATATGGGATCACTACCATGGTGGTGTACCAAGCCACCATATATTACAACGGGGGGATTTGCCTAAAATTTCTAATTGGTGGAGTGGTCTCTTACTTCCTTTACTTACATTGTCTTTAACTTATCGCATACAAAAACGACTAATTCGTAATAATGATAATAAGTCAAACCTATTAAATTTTCCAATAAAATATACTTACGGGTTTCTCTTTGCTTTATCATTCGGAATACTACTTTCTGTATTTTTCACTCTTGGTTATTCAAATCTTTCAGGCTATATGATGTATGGACTTTTTCTATTGGCTCTGTTCTATCCAATTTATCGAGCAGAATGTTTCTTAGGATTTGTCATTGGTATGACATTTACAATTGGTGCAGTTCTTCCCACAGGAGTGGGTACTATATTAGCTTTAATAGGAGTTGTACTTTATCTATATGTTAGAACTGGGATAATATTTATCGTAAAAAAATTATTCCTATATTATCACCTAACAAGGACAATATCGAAAGATGAATTTAGGAGAAGGAAAACAACGAACCGCTAATATCGTGTATTAAACATTGGGGTTTAATATGAAAGCTATCGTACGCACAAGATATGGATCGCCCGATATCTTGGAACTGAAAGAAGTCGACAAGCCCGCGCCAACAGACAATCAAGCTTTGGTAAAGATACATGCGGCGTCGGTGAACCCGCTTGACTGGCACATTCTACGTGGCGAGCCTTTTCTGGTTCGACTAATGGGCTTTGGACTTCTGAAACCGAAACACCAGATACTCGGTGCCGACATGGCTGGCCGGGTTGAAGCTGTTGGTAAGGATGTAATTCAGTTTAAGGTTGGTGACGAAGTCTTTGGCTCGAGCATGGGTGGATTTGCAGAATATGCGTGTGTTCGCGAGGACAAATTGGTGCTGAAGCCGACAGCCATGACTCTTGAGCAGGCGGCAACTGTGCCGGTCGCCGGCATTACAGCGTTGCAGGCTCTTCGTGATCACGGACGACTGCAATCAGGACAACATGTCTTGATCAACGGCGCATCCGGTGGAGTGGGGACATTTGCGATACAGATAGCTAAGATGCTAGGAGCGCAAGTAACCGGAGTGTGTAGCGGAAAAAACTTCGAGATGGTTCGGTCGATTGGCGCAGATCACGTGATAGATTATACTAAAGAAGACTTCTGGTTGAGCGGGAAGGTGTATGATCTGATCTTAGACAATGCCGCATTTCATTCAATACGAAAGCCTCTGCGCGTGCTAAAAGCTACCGGCATATATGTCGGAGTTGGCGGCTCTTCATCAACTTCGAGTATTCTACAATCGCTGATTTTCAATCCTCTTATTGCAAGGATGAAGGATAGAAAAGTTATTTCATTCATGGCGAACGTGAATCAGGCAGATTTGGTCTTCATAAAGGAGCTTTTGGAGGCCGGCAAAATAGCGCCTGTAGTAGATAGGAAGTACTCTTTGAGTGAAACTCCTGAGGCGATCCGATATGTTGAAAAAGGACACGCACGAGGAAAAGTGGTCATCACCTTTGACGAGAAATAACAGCAAGGACGATCTTCTTTTTGCCATACCTTACTTGTCGCATTTTATTGACTTCCAACGTCTTCCACTGGTCGTGGCATAGTGTAACCGAATAGAAAAACGGAACACCACAAAATTTTCTGAGAGTGAGGTCCACCCCGCTTTTTCTCATCCCCCTGTATTACAATGAGATACCGGTTCGAGCACATCTCATAAACCCTCAAGGTTATTTTGATTGCAATATCAATTGAACGGTGAGTTTTTTTTCTTATATTACGCTATGCGATGGAAAGATTGGTATTATTGGAGACAACGTAGACTTATCGCTTCCATACTATTTGTAATAGCCTACATCTTAACAATTCCGATAAGAGGTTATGAATTCCTTGATGGTTTTATAGATACAGAACAAGGAGTTCCAGTATTGGCACATTTAATACTCATTGTTTTCGGAGTGATTGTCGTAATGATCCTTCATAAGATAATTGAGATTATAGTAAAAAGGTATATTATTGATCGCTGAGCTGTTGTTCGGTTTACTTAGTAGATCTTCGATCTAAGAAGTCCTAATAGCAGCAAGAGATGTAAGTCCACTCTAGTAGCACAGTATTATAATCTCTACAATTCCAAATAAGAATTGCCTATCTCATACATCAAGAAGTTGCGAAATTCGTATAACCAAACCCGCCATAGATATGAAGAAGCCCCCTCGTTTGCAGGGGGCTTTTCCTACCAGGCCAAATCTCTCAGGAAGCGGACGCCAGTTTCTTACCTATATGGTCGTACAACTCCTTGAGTTCTTTCCTTGGACTGAATTCGACGAAGGACGTGTCCTCCTCCACCCAAACTGTATGCCCGGCCGGCCAATGAAACATCTCACCTGCTCGACATACCTCCACTTCGCCATTGCCGTAACGAACGTGAATGGCCCCTTTGAGCATATACCCCCAATGTGGACACTGACACTTGTCCTCATGAAGTCCTTCAAGCAGCGGTGTGGCGTCGGCACCCGCCGCCAGTTCGACATACGCTACCGCCATATCATCCCATTCAGCGACACGAAATGTCGCGACAGGCAACTCCAGGGCAACTGGTAATTCTTCTTTGCGTAGCTTCAAATCAATTTCTCCTTAGTTGGTCACTTGGAAAGCAACCGCCGTCTGTTATTTCTGCGATTTCTTTACAGGAATGTTCCGGATAGTCGCAAGGCTCCGCCAGCAAGCAAATATCTGTGTCTCTATCCGGGCCACTCTTCATATCATGGATTAAACAAATCCACTATCATTATAGTTCCAACTAATAAATATGTCCCCCTGCCGGGGAACAGGCGAGGTAGCCTGTTTCTCAGTATGATTATATTCAGCTGCGTTTGATTGGATTCAAGGGCCGGATCATGCAGACGCCGGATGCGAGGGAAGTTGGAACCGGAACTGATATAGACCCTTCACAGGCAATCACATAGATAGGCCCTGACACGTATCATCAAGTCCGGGGTTACACACGGTGTTGGAGAAGCCAAACAAGTTCCAAGTCTGTCAGTAGCAGCCCGACATAGACCAATAAAGCCCACGTTAATGCGTGGGCTCTTTCTTTTCAATAACCCCTCTGATCCTTAATCTATGCCGATATTCAACCTGATAAGCTGAAGCACGGAATCTAGAACTGGATCTTGTCCTGTGAAATATTCTTTGGATGAGAGACTTAACAAAAGATCCATCTCGAAAGGCGGGAGTGTGTTAGGCCAGAGTTCGAAGTACTTCGTACTATAGCTCACTTTGACACCAGAATTCGGTAGCTTGAACGTGCGCATGTCTCCATATCGGTTCAGACCACCGCCCATCTCTTCTCCAGCCAGAATGGCTTCTGTATCACGCCGAATAATTCCAGTATACAGCGATGCGGAAGAGTAAGTGCGCCGGTTCGTCAAATGATACAAGTGGCCTCTCTGGTTGATGTTGTCGTGCAATAGAATGTTTTCAAAAAAGCTATCAAAGCACGAGGAATATCCTCCGCTGTTTTCTCTAAAATCTATAATGACATATTCGACCGATTTATTTTCAACCATCGCCCAGAATTCTTCCGTGAACTTCGGAAACTCTACCGGATTAGTGAAAGAATTATACTTTAGATAGGCTGTCTTGTAGTCATCAAAATATTCAGACCAATACTCGCCCCTAGAATGTGACATGTAAGAAGGGAAAGTTTCCGGTAGTCGGATCAACTCTTGATGACCTACCTGTGCTACCGATTCAAGGTTTGTATAGATCGTATCTCCATCTCTGTTTTCAACAACGAGAGCCATCTGACCATTTTCATTTGCGATGCCCAACCCCTTGAGGAAATCAACGTCGATAAGATACCGCACACTCTTGTGAAGCAAGTATCCATCACTCTCATATGGCAATAGGGTGCTCACAACGTTGAAAGCCGAATCGACGGTTAGATTTTCTAGTCTCAAAACCTTCCCACCAAGTATGTTACGGTATTCTTCGGTAGCCGCTATAACAAATAGTCCATCGCTCAGCCAGTACAAGCGTATGGGGAACTTGACCGCTGCAGGACCACTCCACGATGTAATCGCCGTGTGACCATCTCCAATCATAGCAGTAATGCGGTAAAAACCAACCATGATCTGATGTTCGTCCAAACTAGGGATGGCATCGTACAAACTGGTAACCTCCCCCTCAAATTGTTCCTTCTGAACGGTATGAAACGCGTTTAGATGAAGCCGGGGCAGGTTATCAGCCATATACTCCAGATCTTGCTGCCATCGACCTTGAGCGGTGCTAGCTGGGGATGGATGAGAAGATGGTAGAGGGGTTATAAAATAACCGGTGAAAATAAAACTGACGGCATAGTGACAAAAAACTAGAAAAACTATAGCCATTGCTAGTATTCGTCCTTTCCACACCGCCCTTCTTTTGGTGAGAAAGCCCATGACAGGGGGCAGAGTCAGGGCTATTACCATCAACGGAATGGTCCACAATGACCAGTCAACCCTGTTGAACAGGTCAAATGATGCAACCAGCGCTAAAATTCCCCCAAACCAAATCAACCATCGCGTCTTTCTAACAAAATCACGTAGTCTCTCTGCAGTCCAAACGCCGTTCCAATGTATATGCAAGAAAAATGGTATCAGTATGACTGTCTCGCCCATTTTATAAAGGACAGCACCATCAATTATTGCTTGAAAAATCCCCCATTCGCCTATCACATACCATACAACTCTTACGAGTTCCTCAATCAGGAAAAATACTGTGGTGGTTACGGTCAACCATCTGATTGCAGTTTCGATGTTCTTAAGGACCCTTCCAGACATGAATAACAGTATATACAGCCGGGTGGTCACTCGCAACTAGTATCTGGATGCGGAATAAACAAGAAGCCTAGCTTTTTCCAAGTTGGAATCTGGTAGCGGGAGTGGATAAATGGTCTTCCTTTCTTACTGTAAGCGTAATATGTGCCAACGTGTTCCAGATGCGGTTGAATATGTGAATTGGATTAAAAAATTCGAATTCTACAAAAGTTTGGGGAGAGTGATATTGGGCCCGCTTATAGACTTTATTAGTCTATGTTCTGTACACTTCCGCATTGACTTTTTGGTCTATTCTCGCTATATTTAAATAACCACACCGTCGATCTGCATCGTAGGGAAGATTACATACTCACCGCAGGAGGCCACGATGCGACGTAATGTTACAGCCCTGTTGATATGTCTCAGTCTGTCGGCGATCTTGATGGGAATGGTACGGTTGACATCCTCATGGGCAGCGGTGGGGGGGCTCTGATGGCACTCATGAATCTTCCCCCAAGTTGCTGCATCCCATCGATTCGCGGCAATGTCAACTATGATCAAGAGGATGCTGTTAACATAGCTGACCTTACAGCGCTCGTAGCATACCTCTTCGGAGGTGGTGCAACTCCAGAGTGCCTTCCCGAAGCTAATGTTAACGGTGATGCGGGAGAGACGATTAATATCGCCGATCTAACGGCTTTGGTCGCTTATCTATTTGGCGGAGGTGCACCACCAGCTGAGTGTCCATAGGAGCGGAGAGTGATAATAAGTGGCGGACCAAAGGGCGGTAGATGTCGCACTTGATGTGAAAGGAGCCCTATATGGAATTCAAGGATGTATTGGAAGGCGATGTTGTTGTCATCAGTATCTCCGGGAAGATTATGGGCGGTAAGGACACTGTGATGTGTCGAAACCGACTCCACGACCACCTCAAATCTAATACAAGGAAGTTTGTAATAGATATGGGTGATGTCGAATGGACCAACTCACAGGGTCTCGGTATGTTGATAGGGTGTTATACCTCAGTGAAGAGGGCTGGCGGACATGTAGCTTTAGCCAGAATTGACAGTGTCCGAGAGTTGCTGGTATTAACGCGCTTGATTCAAGTATTCGACTGCTATGACAGCATGGACGAGGCCAAGGAAGCGATTACTGAAATGTAGAGACGTTGCTTCCTCCATAATCACGCTGCCGAATTCTCTATCACCCAGTTGCGGAACGTGTCTCGTCCACCCCGCCATTCTCGTTAGCTCACCCTGAGTTGTACCTACAAAGCCTTCGTTTCGTAATGTCAATACCGGTGGCTCGGGAAGGGTTGATGAAACCGGGCACAAATCGTATCCCGAGACCGTTTTATCACATGATGGATGATTTGAAGAGCATAAGGCGACGAGTAAAATTTACCTCCGGCGCAATTCTCATGATTCTGATGACGCTACTGACTTATGCAATCGCAGAATCGGAAGATATAGCAGGTAGCAAGGAGAAGATTATGACATACAACAAGCTGACTCTGGAAGAAGAGCGAGTCATTGTTCATAAGGGTACAGAAGTGTCGTTCAGTGGCAAGTACAATGATCACAAACAGATCGGTACATATATCTGCCAGCAGTGCAATGCACCTTTGTACCGATCGGAGGACAAGTTCTCATTAGGCTGTGGTTGGCCGAGTTTCGACGATGAAATACCCGGAGCAGTGAAGCACCAGCCTGATACCGACGGCAACCGAACAGAGATTGTCTGCGTCAGCTGTGAAGGAAACCTGGGTCACGTCTTTCTGCGCGAAGGTTTCACTCCTAAAAATACCAGGCACTGCGTCAATTCCATCTCACTCGTCTTCGTTCCCGTAGAAACGTCCAGAGGAGTGGAGAAGGCTTATTTTGCTGGCGGCTGCTTCTGGGGAATCGAACATCTGCTGCGCCAGCAGGAAGGGGTACTGGAAACTGAGGTCGGATACATGGGTGGAGTGGCGGAGAACCCGAGCTACCGCGAAGTCTGCGCAGGCCAGACAGGTCATACGGAGACTGTCGAAATAACCTTTGACCCATCGGTGACATCCTTTGAGACTCTGGCACGGTTCTTTTTTGAAATCCACGACCCGACTCAGAGCAATTGCCAGGGGCTAGATGTTGGACCGCAGTATCGGTCGGCGGTCCTGGTAACCAGTGATGAACAAGAAAAGGTGACTCTGGAGCTTATCACGATTTTGAAGGAGAAGGGGTTCGATGTGGTTACCGAGGTGGTACCTGCAGGAGAGTTCTGGCCGGCCGAGGAATACCATCAGGATTATTATGAAGACACCGGCAAAATGCCCTACTGCCATTTCTACCAGAAGCGATTCTGATTTCAGTAAAAAACACCACTACTAACCAATAACGTCATTGCCAAAGTTTATGTGACTCGGGGCTATTGGAGCCAAAATCGCATCCAAAAAATACTGTCGATTGTGACCTCAACACCGCTTTTCCCAATATTCCTAATCGATCTGAAAACTCAGATGAAAAATTCTGGGTATTGAACGGTTAACCCTGCATCTATCGTAATAGCCTACAATACAACACATTAACAAACAGTTGACTGTTCATTGTCAAGAACTACTCTACTTGTTTAGCAAGACACGGCTTAACTTCAAGTCAACCGTGTCCTGATTAGGCTGAACCGCTGCACAATCTTGTGGAATCTGCTTTAGCTTGAATATGGATACGGGATTTCGTATATTTATCACTAGAGTTCCTAGTAATTGTGGGAATCAACAGATAGGAGGATATGTTGTCTAAGAAAAACTGTAGTCTATTCGGGGTTGCGATCCTCACTCTCATTCTTGTTGCCCAGCCGGTACTGGCTCAGGAGAAGCCGATCCAGCTTTCGTTGTTTTCTCCGATTCAACTCGTTCCTGAAGAGAATCCAATATCAGGTGTTCGACTCAGTTTGCTGTACGGACGGAATAAGTATGTCACGGGCTTGGATTGGGGGCTTGTCAGCCATTCTACTTCGGGCATGTCCAAGGGTGTGCAGTTCGGGTTTGTCGGTCTTGTTGACGCCGACTTCACGGGCTGGCAGAGCACTGCGGTGAACATTACCAAAGGTAATTTCGAAGGGTTCCAGTGGGGTGTTGTGAACTACGCTGGCCACGCCAGTGGATTTCAACTTGGGCTTGTCAACTATGCCTTGAGCATGAAAGGTTTGCAGATCGGATTGGTGAATATCATCAAGCAGGGAGGTCAGTTTCCAGTCTTTCCTATAGTCAACTGGTCTTTCTAACAAGTATATGACGGGAGCCAGATGCTCCTGTCTTACTTACCAGAAAGTTTCGATATGCATCCCAGCAACCTCGCCATGATACTGAAGCCACATTATCAGTTCGACATTACTTATTCGGCGAGCCAGGATTCAATAATATCAATAATGTCCGAAAGATCATCGGTGATAATATAATCAGATGCCTTTCCCTTCAATGCGTCGGAATAGTTTATGGCGATTGACTTACTACATTTTTTAAAGATATCAATATCTGATTCGCTATCTCCAATTGCAACACACTGGTTCAAGCAAATACTGTTATTTGCACAAAAATCATTAAGACCATTTACCTTTCCTTTACTTCCCAGGTGAGATAAGATCTTTCCGGTAAATTTCTGGTCTTTTAATTCATACTGACTGCCATAAATACCATCGAAATCAAATTTAGTCCCGAGGATATTGGCAACTTGAATTGGCCCTGCTGTTATTAGTACCGATTTCACTCCCTTTTCTTTCAAATATGTCAAAACCATTTCCAGATTCTGAATAAGTTCTATATTGTCATCGAATTTGTCATCTGCATCTCTGAAACTGAGGCCTTTGATTAGTTCTGCCTTAAGATAATCGGCCTCAATCCACGGAATATTGTTATCGTCTTCAAGGCATTCTATTTTTTCAAATTCACTTAATCTATCATTTTGTATACAGAGATATCTAACAGAATCGGTGTTCCTAATTATTGTTCCATCCAAATCAAAAAATACAGCTTTTATCTTCACGGGTAACAATTCTCGTTATATGAATCTACTGGACATCAAAACAAGATATTAAAACTTTCAATGTATCATACATCATCAAATAGTTTCTGTCCACTTCTTCTACGGTCCGGTACCTTGAAGTGGGTATAGCGAAAGAAGAAGTTAAATGGCAGGAGTGTGATGTCTCACGCTTCGATGTTTTCAATTACCCAGTTGATGAACGCGTTTCGTATGCCCCGCTTTTTGTACCGTTTTATTCATTAGCTTATAGCATCTGTCAGCCAACAAACCTCACTCTCAGAAAACTTATCCAGCATTTGCGTTCCAGTTATCTTATATTCATGCGTGGGGTAGGCGGCGAAAAGCCCTGCAAATGATTAAAACCTAAATATACAATGAGGATAGTATGATCAGGGTAAGAAATCCTCAATTATTACTACTCGTTTTAACAATGTATATTTTACGATTTCAACAACCGCGCGAGTAGTACCAAACTGTAGCTGAGCCGTTCTCTGCGTAAGCTAATACCCAGCCTGTTGCAATGATGTTAGTTCCTCCGCCAGTGCAGATATTACCATCAACTACTACGACAAGAAACCAGACATCCTCGTTAACATACTTAACATCGGCCACGCGCACGTCTGGATATTCTCCCAATTCCTCAAATTGTCTGAATGGAGCAGATGTGTCGGGGCGCTCGAAAAGCCGTTTGTCCCAATCGGCAGACAAATAAGTCAAATCGCGTACTACGATATCAGGGTAGCTTCGGAACTTGCCGGCGTCGGTTTGGCTTAGCCACCCAAAGATCTCCTTCTCCCCGTCAAAGTACCGGAGCTTGTACCAGAAGTCTCCACCCGAATTTCTGGTTCGATCGTAAACCACAGCGGACACCTGTTCGTAGCTGTGTTCGCGGGACTCCAAGTGCTTATGGTCTCGAACGACAACCGCAATCTTCGCGTCAATATTTGGCTCTACATATAAAACAACCGGCCCTCTGGGTATGTCCTGTCCATCTTTACCCGAGATCTCGTGGAAAGCAGCGACCTCGACAAGGCCAATCATACGTTCGGTTGTAGTTGCAACAGAGGGCACCAGCAGTGCCACAAAAAAAGCTAATCTTCTAATCATATTCTTGCCTTCTAATGTACTATTATTCATCGGTTTTGTGTGGCAATTCTGCATACCGGAATGACAGTGTCAATAAATCCTTGGAATTACATTTGTAAATCAGGGTAACGACAGTGGCTTGCTGCCGCTATACTGGGACAAAGTAACATCCTCATCCCTGCGACGATTCAAAGGACAGTTATGACTCAGGACTATCCCAATCCCTTCAACCCTTGTCGACTGGGTAGAGCCGGCAGGTGCGCATACTGTTGTTTGATATGGTACTAACTCCTCCGGTAAAGCTGTTTCGATATGCGTCAATTCTATAGGTTCCAGGCTGAAGACCATGTCGTGACCGAGAAGATGCTACTGCTGAAATACACCCCGGAAAACGGTCACAATATGGTCAAAATATTGTGTAATTCCTTGTGCTGCCACGCGAATATGGGGTTCTAATCCTCTATTTAATTGTTTTCCATCTCGTTCCGATTAAAATGAAATAGCCGTATCTCACCTCGAAATCGAATTCCACCAAAGTTTTCTGAGAGTGATATTGGGGTTACTTATTTTGATACACAATAACTTACGGATCCTCGCCACACAAGAGTGTCATTAGACATAGGACCCCCGTTAATTACATTTATTCTTGATTCAATCGGTATACTTCCCCTTATTTATAGCATCAATCATTAATTGCAGGTTCCGGTGGGAACGAATGAGTGGGAACTAATACAGAAGGACAGGAAAAGGATGAATACTGAAATTTATGAAAAACTGGCGCAGGCTTTGGATAGATTACCAAACGGATTTCCGCGGACTCCTTCCAATGTTGAAATTACATTGCTGCAGAAGATATTTTCGGAGGAAGAAGCAAAGCTGGTGGGGTGTTTAACCGGGACAATGGAACCGACCAAAGCTATTGCGCATAGAGCCGGACTTCCTGTCGACGAGGTGGCGGCCGCGTTAAAAGAAATGGCTCAGAAAGGGTTGGTGTGGCTTGATAGAAGCTCCGACGATGTGAAGTTCCGATTGGCTCCGTTCGTTGTAGGGATTTATGAAGCACAAGTATTTAGCATGGACAAGGAACTGGCTCAGTTGGTTGATGATTACCTCGCGGACGGCGGAGCGGCAGGAATTATGAAGTATGATCCGGCGCTTCATCGCGTGATTCCGGTGCGGGGTGCGGTCACGGGAGATTGGGTGCTTCCATACGATGACGTCAAGAAAATCCTTATGAAAGCGAAGTCGTTTGCCAATCATGATTGTATTTGCCGGGTTCAAAAAGCGCATCTGGGACAAAAATGTGATTTTCCTGTCAGGAATTGTCTGGTGTTCAATCTACAGAGCGGAACGCCGGGATTCGATTCTATATCGCAGGAAGAAGCTTTGGCGCTTCTTGATGAGGCTGAAGAAGTCGGACTGGTGCACTGCGTTAGCAACGTCACTGACGGTATCGGGTATATTTGCAATTGTTGCGGATGCTGTTGCGCCGTTTTGCGGGGGATCACAGAATGGGGCATAAGTAAATCGGTTGCCTATGCCAACTACTACGCTGTTGTTGACTCCGATAATTGCAGCGATTGTCAGACCTGTCATGATAGATGCCAGGTGAACGCGATTGAAACGGAGGATGATGTTTCGGTTATCATACGTGAACAATGTATCGGATGCGGATTGTGCGTGACAGAATGCCCAGAGGAAGCGATCGAATTGAAACTAAAACCGGAGAGTGAGATAGTCCACCCGCCTAAAGATTTTCCAACCTGGGAAAAGATACGCCTCGAAAGCCGCGGGTTGGCATAATCATCCGTTCAAGTGCCCTTTTATATTTGCGGCAACGTCAACAGCGAGGGCGGTACCGACATCGTTATTGCATCAGTCTTCAATTGACCAATGGTTACATTCGCAACTCAAATATCGTAAGTAACCCTCACATTATTATAATATTGTTTGAATTAACACCTTTGGTTTGGTCGCTTCCCACTATAAAAATTACGGGCTTCGCATAACCACCCCCGCTTTCATTAAGCCGTAATACAACAATGCCTTACGCTCCCGCCACGACAGTCGATAGGCAGTACTTCCGTCATATACGACAAAATTTCTTCTATCTCCCTCGCAGCAGACGGCATCTCGCCGATTCTAATCGACATTGACAGTATGATCTATGCTGCCTATGTTAATGTTGACATGAATACCTTAGGTAAACCGTGAGGTGAGTCATGAAATCTTCATGGTTCTTTCTTTTCACAATCCTGATAGCACTCGGCCTGGTTCTCTGCGCTTTGGGATGTGGCGATGACAATCCTGCTAACTCAGGTGATGAAAACACAATCGAAACCGGGAGTGTCACTGATCTTGATGGAAATGTCTATGCCACGGTGAAGATTGGCAACCAGTGGTGGATGGCTGAAAACCTGCGCGTGACTCATTATCGCAACGGCGATGAGATCAACGTAATCACCGACAATACGGGCTGGTTTGAAACCAGAGTCGGTGCCTGCTGCTCCTACAATAACAGTGATACAATCATCGACACATACGGAAGGATATATAACTCGTATGCGGTAGTTGATAGCCGCAAAATTGCTCCTGCAGGTTGGCATGTGGCGTCCGACAGTGAATGGCAGACTCTTATCGGTTTTGTCGGTGACTACTACACGGCCGGTGGTAAATTGAAACAACGTGGGACAAACCATTGGCGCAGTCCAAACACGGGAGCCTCAGATGAGTACGGATTTACTGCCCTTCCCGGCGGCCAGCGTATGCCCGCCGGCCACTTTGATAGAATGGAAGAGGAGGCATATTTCTGGACATCATCCTACCTGAATGCTACTACAGTGCTCAATACCAGTTTGAGTTATAGATCAGCTGAGATCCTTCGAGGTGGAAGTTGGCCGTATGCGGGAAAGTCAGTGCGCTGTGTGAAGGATTGAAGAATGTCAGGTTTGGTCCGGCGAGTACGTCTTTAGACAATTCGGACAAGTGGTGTTGCAATCTAAGCCACGGTTTGTGCTCTGGCAATGTCCTTTGGGCCGCGTTCTCCATCACCCAGTTGCGACCGGCACTCAGCAGAACCCGGTGTAGGATTCAAGAAGGTTCCTGGTGTCCTCCCACTGCAGATAGTTGCGAAATTCGTATAACCAACACCGCTTTCCTCATCAGAGTATCCTCCTAATCCTCAAGTTGAGGGCTTAACAAAGGTCAAGCGGACATCCTTAATATTTATCTTCATATCCTGAATCAAATGACCTATCCTGGCTATCAAATGAGTGAGAAGGAACTGTTAACCAAAGCCAAGGCCGGTGATTTTGAGGCCTTTCTTTCCCTGGTGGATGCTCACAAGGGCAAGGTGTACGCTATGGTTCGTCGGTTGACACAGAACAAACAGGACGCCGAGGATATAATGCAGGATACACTGCTGAAAGCCATCGACAAGATCGATCAGTTTCGCGGGGATTCTTCGTTCGGTACCTGGCTGTACACTATTGCATTGAATTTCGCTCGTGGCCGGTTTGCGCAAAAAAGCCAGGCCGACCTCAAGCCTATTGAAGAATATCTCCCTGGCCTCACCGACAGTGGCAGTCATAACCATGAGCAATCAGCCCTGTTCGACTGGAGGGATCCGCATAAACAACTGGAAACAGAGCAGTTAAAAAAGATAATCGACGAGGCTATCAACGAGTTACCATACAAGTATCGGGAAGCCTTTATTTTACGGTACGTTGAAGAGTTGTCTGTGAAGGAAGTTGCCCGGTTGACCAAACAGTCTGATGCTTCGGCCAAGTCGCGTATTCTGAGAGCGCGGCTGGCGTTGCGCGATCGGCTGGCAAAAACGTTTGAGGATGAATATGGCCGGAAAGTGTCCTGAATACATAAGTAATCTCAACGACTATCTCGACGGCGGTGTTTCCCCCGAACTGTGCGCCGAAATCCAGGCCCATCTGGGCGAATGCCGAAATTGCCGAATCATGGTTGACACTCTCAAACAGACCGTAAAACTGTGCCGTGACGGAGTGGAAGAACAGCTGCCACAGGCGCTTGAAGAGAAGCTCACGGGTCTCCTGAGAAAACACTGGGAAAAGAAGTTCGGGAGAAAATAAGGGACCGATTTATTAGACATTGTAGGCGACACCCCTGAGAATGCCAATATTCGCCTCGATGGTTTCTGCGCCACGCTTTCCTGATATCAGGACCAAGTTGTTTTCCTGCAGCCTCTTCAGATGGCGAGAACGAGTACTGGAATCGACGCCGGAGTATAGAGCTCTCACGGGGGGAGAACTCATGAACTTCTTTAGCGGTTGGGGTTCATCTTCCACGAGCAACTCCAATACGTTTACCATCCGTCTGATCAAGCGGTGAGGGCGTTTCTTCTTCTCACGATATAGGTAGTGAACATAGTCCTTGAACATTAATTGGCTTGTCTTTATGACAATTCTGTCTCTGATGTAATCCATCTCCTTTTGCACACCCGTAAGGCCGAATCCGACGAATTCCGCAACTGATCCGGTGGACCGCACATTTCGTAGCTCTTGTAAGTACTGGTCTCTGTTACCATACCAGTAATTTGACAGGAGAAAGAAAAACTGGCTAGGCATTCTTGCTTCTGTCAATAGGCAGTACGCTTCTAGTGCTCGCGCGGTTCGTCCGTTTCCATCGAAGAAAGGGTGTATCTCGGATATATAGTAGTGCGACATCAGGGCCTTTAGGAACGGATCGCCACCCAATCCCTGTTGACTGGAATTGTACCACTTTACGAATCCGTCCACCGCAGTTTCAACTCCAGCTTGATCTGGAAAGAGAGATGGAAGGAGAGGAACCCCAAAGTGGACTTGCCCTGTCCTAAGTTGGCCCGGCTTGTTAGACGGATCCGGCAAGTCCCGAGTGATGAATGTGTGCATCTGTCGCAGAAACCCAACACTCATCTCAGTGGGACCATCTGCACTGGTTTGGTCCACTAAAAACTCGTAGACATTGCGAATATTCTGGTTCTCCTGTTCCAGCCTATTGAGAGTTTGGCCCTTGTCAGACTTCTCAAAAGCCGCTGCTATTTCATTCTCGGTCAGCGTATTTCCCTCAATAGCAGTAGTACTGCCAACTGCCCGTTTCAGTTCATTCCTGAAAATCACTGCAGGAACTCGAGGTGAAGAGGGCATTTCAGTAACCAAAGTCAATAGACCACTGATCCTGTTTATTGGTCGGAAGAGTTCGATGGCTCTATCCAGATCGACATCATCCAGCAAGTCAAATTGGAGAATTTTATCTTTGCTTAGCGGCATTGCAACTCCTTATGCATGTGTATATGCAATACTATCTTATTGCGTATTAACAAAATGTAGGCATTTTGAAAAAAACGTGCAAGTAGAAATGCAATCAGAGTTGCAGCGTATTTCTCAGTCTATGTGTTACCTTTAGTTTGCTTTCGAGTCTCATCAGTAGACCTAAGCTGGACCGGAGAGGGATTTGGGGATCAAATTTATCTCCGATGGTCCCATTTTCTGAATCATTTCTGTCGCTTCCTTATCTAACTCTGAAAGACAAATAATAGCGGATGGAGGAAGTGCCATGAAGAGAGGACTTACAGATTTTTCTATCAATCACCCCTGGTGGGTTATCGGTCTGGCTGTAGTTGTTACCGCCTTTTTTGCGGCCCAGTTTCCGAATATGACGATCGATACTGATCCTGAGAATATGCTCAGAGATGATGAGCCGGTTCGGATTTTTGAACACGAAACCAAAGATAACTTCGGTCTGTCAGACTTTATCGCGGTGGGCATTATTAATGAAGAAGGTGCCTTCACGCCGCAGACGCTCAACCGGGTTTACAACATTACGCTGGAAATCGAAGACATCGAGGGGGTCGTCGCCGATGATATTATGGCTCCCTCAACGGTCGATGATATCAAGCAGGGAGAAGATGGTTCATTAATAGTCGCTCCCCTGATGGAAGATGAGATCAAGACGCAACAGGAAGCTGACTACATTCTTGCCCGCATAAATGACAACCCGATTTTCAAGGGCAAGCTCGCCTCCGAGGACGGCAAAGCGGTGGCGATCATGATCCCCATCGAATCCAAAGATATGTCCCGTCGTATTGCGGGAGAGATTCAGGTTATCACGGAAAAATATGGCGGCGACGAAGAGATTCATATTGCCGGGCTGCCGATGGCGGAGGACTCGTTTGGGGCCGAGATGTTTTCGCAGATGGCTTTTTCGGCTCCGGCCGCAATGGCGATCATATTCCTGCTCTTGCTGATGTTCTTCCGTAAGATACGAATCATTCTGGCGCCGATGATCGTGGCTTTGATGTCGGTGATCTGGGCGATGGGTCTGCTTATTATGACCGGCAATACGGTTCATATCATGTCGTCCATGATACCGATATTCCTGATCCCGATTGCAGTGTTGAACTCGATACATATCATCTCGGAATTTCACGACCACTATAAAAAGTACAAACACAAGGCTACTACTATCCGGCACTCCATCGAGGAGTTGTTCCTGCCGATGTTATTTACTTCTGCGACGACCATTGCCGGATTCATCTCTCTGGCTTTGACGCCGATCCCTCCCGTGCAGGTGTTTGGGATATTCGTCGCCTTTGGTATTATCGTGGCCTGGTTCCTGTCGATAACGCTCAATCCGGCCATTGCCATTCTTATACCGGATAAGGCTCTCAGGGACTTTGGCCGGGAAGACGACAGCGGTGGTATTTTGTCATGGATTATGCGTGTTTTTCACAATTTGTCTTATAACAACAGTAAATCGATTGTCTTCACTGCCCTGGCTTTGATCGTCGTATCAGCCGTCGGACTGTCACTGATCGTGGTGAATGACAACCCGGTCAAGTGGTTCAAGAAATCACACCCTATCCGTGTGGCCGACACCGTGATGAACCAGCATCTGGCCGGGACCTATATGAACTACCTGGTGGTCGAAGGCACCGAGGACGATGCGGTCAAGGCACCCGAGGTTCAGCAGTACATGGAAGCACTCCAGCGCGAACTGGAGAAGGATGAAATCGTCGGAGGTGTTTCCGGTCTGCCTGATATTGTCAAGAAAGTTCGTTATGAGCTTTTTGGAGCCGACTCATCCAAGGCTTTTCTACCTGACAACCAGACTGAAATTGCTCAGATGCTGTTTCTCTTTGAGATGTCAGGTGGTGATCCGGAAGACCTCTTCAAATTTGTCACCCCATCATATGACAAGGCCAACCTCTGGGTACAGTTGAAGGCGGGCGACAACGTCGCCGTGTCGCGGGTAGTCGAGCGGGCCGATGACTTCATGGCCACCCACAAACCACCAGCCGGCATCACTGTCCACTGGGCCGGGTTGCCATATATCAACATCATCTGGCAACACGAGATGGTTACCGGTATGAGAAAGTCGCTTCTGAGTTCGTTTATCGTAGTGTTTATAATGATGATCCTCTTGTTCCGCTCATTTCGCTGGGGATTCATCTCAATGTTGCCATTGACCATCACCATCATGGCCATCTACGCCTTTATTGGCTACATCGGTAAGCCGTATGACATGCCGGTGGCGATACTAAGTTCGTTAACACTGGGACTGTCGGTGGATTTTGCCATCCACTTTATCCAGCGCCTACGCATGATTCACAAAAAGACCAACAACTTTAAAGAATCATTTGACGAGATATTCAAAGGGACCGGCAAGGCGATCAGCCGCAACGTGCTCGTAATTGCGATCGGCTTTATCCCGATGATATTCTCTACCCTGGTGCCCTATATAACAGTGGGATCATTCTTCCTGGCTATCATGGTTGTCTCGGGATTGGTAACGTTGTTGCTACTGCCGGCCATCACCCGAATTTTCGGCAACGTTCTGCTGCCGGTGATGACGAAGACTACCAAGTCCGGCCACGCTGAACCCAAGATCACAGCCAACAAGTAAGTAAAAAAGAAACATTAGATATGAAAGACAAGGAGTGAGAAATGAAGACATTATTAGCCAATCTGACCCTGATCCTGGTGGCCATCGTTGTTGCTAGCGGAAGTGCATTAGCCCAGGAAGATGCTATCGAAATAATGAAGCAATCGCATCTGACCTACTACTACGCTGCCGATGACGGCGCAGCTACGGTGACGATGACCATCACCGACAAGCGCGGTAAGGAGCGGGTCAAAGAATTCATTATGCTGCGTATGGACGAGGAAGAAGGCGGCAAGCAGAAGTACTATACCTATTTCAAGAAACCGTCGGATATTTCGCGCCTAACTTTCATGGTCCACAAGATTCCGGACGGCAATGACCTACGCTGGATCTATGTTCCCTCGGTCGATCTGATCAAACCACTTTCAGCCGACGATAAGAACTCAAGTTTTGTCGGGTCCCATTTCAGCTACGAGGATGTCTCCGGTCGGCATTGGAGCGAGGATGAGCACAAGCTTCTTGGAGATTCCACTATTGACGATGCACCGGTGTGGATTATCGAGTCGGTTCCAAAGGATAGCTACAAAGGCTTTGCGCGCAAGATGTCCTACGTTGACCAGAAAAACTACCTGCCGCTGATGGAACGATATTTTAGCAAGAAAGACAGACCAATTCGGCTCTTCCGAGCCGAGAAGATCGAAGAAGTTGATGGGATTCTCACTATGACGGTTCGTTCCATTGAGAATCTGAAGAAGGGCGGTAAAACAGTTATCGCATTTGACAACATCGAGTACAATGTTGGGATGGATCAGTCGATCTTCACGGAACGATACCTGAAAAACCCACCCCGCAAGTATATCAAGTAGCTGAGGTGATGCCATGAATAATCTAATCAAATTGGGTGTAATAGGGCTGCTGGTAATTTCAGCAGCCACCGCTCAGGCGGATGTATACATAGATGGATTTCTCCAGAATCTCCAGGGCGCACGACTCGATGAAACCAATCCGACCACAACCGAGATGACCGCCTCGGAAACGAGATTACAGATGCGGGCCGAACACTTTGGTGATGGAGCGGAGTTTTTCGGAAGGCTTGACTTTATCTATGACGGCGCCGATATGAGCACTTACGAGTGGGAGCTTCGCGAGGGATACACTAAGTTCCGGTTGGGGCAAAAGGTCGATGTTAAGCTGGGTCGCCAGATTCTCACGTGGGGAACCGGTGATCTAATTTTCATCAACGATGTTTTTGCCAAGGACTATCAATCGTTTTTTGTGGGGCGCGATGATCAATATCTAAAAGCTCCCCAGGATGCCATGCGTATCGACGCCTATCTTGGTCTCGGCGATTTCTCGCTGGCGTGGACACCTCGTTTCACACCTAACCGTTTGCCGACCGGAAGGAAGCTGAGCTACTTCAACGGCGAGCAGATCGTTGGCGACGGTAACGAGTTTATTGTACCCGTACCGGAGAGTAAGTTCGAAAATGGCGAGTTTGCGGCAAGGTTCAGCCGGATGTTCGGATCGTTCAATACTGCGCTCTATTTCTACAAGGGATTTTATAAGAATCCGATGGGCGCGGAGATTGTTATGATTGAGGCGATACCGGTCCCGATTCCGCTCTATCCGCGGTTGAATATCTACGGCGCATCAATCCGTGGACCACTTGCCGGCGGCATACTCTGGGTGGAAGGCGGTTATTATGACTCCCGTGATGACGAGGATGGAGATGATCCGCTGATGCCGAATTCGCAGGCTTCGGGTATGATCGGTTTTGAGCGACAAGTAGCTTCCAATCTGACCATCAACGCCCAGTGGCTGGCTGAGTATATGATTGATCACGACATTTATAGCGGCCAGAATGAGGTTAACGGGATGTATGTACGTGATGAAGTACGTCATATGGTGACCTCCCGTATCACCAAACTACTGATGGACGAACTGCTGACCTTGTCTGCTTTTGTATTCTACTCGCCGACTGACGAAGACGGATATGCGAGATTTTCAGCCAGATACAAATATAGTGACGAATTGACTCTGACCGCAGGTGGTAACTTCTTTGACGGCAACCATGAAGCGACCGAGTTCGGCCAGTTTCAAAGGAATGATAATGCTTATGTGAAGGTCACGTATGGCTTCTAGATCGTGCGTGGTTTTCTGGAACCAAAATGAGGATGTTCGACTTGGAACCGAATATTCTCGGCTTGGCTCGATGGACTGGAGGATAGAGAAATGACAATTGAAAATTCAATCAGACTCCTGGCCGGTAGTATGATTACAGCCTCATTAATCTTATACTTCTTTGTCTCACCCTATTGGTTATTGCTGGCAGCATTTGTCGGGTTTAATCTGGTGCAATCGTCGCTCACCAGGTTCTGTCCGGCGGAGATATTCATCAAGAAGCTATTCTACAGCAAGTGACAAGACGGACAGGCTGGCAGCCTGCCCACAAGCATCATTGATTGTCAATATCGTGTTGGCCTGTCCGTTCTTCACCACGAGGCTGTCGAAGACGTCGCACTGATTCAGTTGATGAGCTCCTTGATCTTATCAAGTAGTTCATGATCCTTGACAGGCTTCTCGAAATATGCGGCTGGTGCCGGGACCTGCTTCCTTGAGGAGATGAATCTCTCGAATTCCCGGGAGACACCGGTCAACATGACGACCGGAATCGCTTTGAGTGAATCCGAATCACACAAACTTCGATACATCTTGATACCCGACTCATTGGGCATAGAGATGTCAAGAGTGATGAGATCAGGTTTCTCCTCCTGGGCCTTCGTGAGTCCCTCGTTGCCGTCAATAGCCTGAATCACGATGTAGCCACTATTCTCGAATAAAACGGTAAGCCATTTGACAATGTCAGGCTCATCGTCAACGACCAGAATCTTCTTGGTTGACATATCTTAAACCTCCGTTAGAGAGCTGTTAATATCGTCATCTGCAATTTTCTTCATTTACCACCGAGTAATTCCTTGAATTTGCGTAGGGTTTCGGGGTCAGCATCGTCAATAATGTTTTTCAACTTGTTCTGGATCTCCACTTGTTCAGCGGCAATTTTTTCTTCTGCTGAAGTATCCATCCCAAGTATGTTCTTGACGGCCGCTATGTAGTTGTCCGGCTTGACCGGTTTCTCAAGATAGATTCCCGGGCCCGACATGGTCAGCTCCTTGAGATCCGATCGACCTGATTCGTCTCGTGCATGGCCGGTGACAATGATGATTGGGATATTTGCCCATTTCGGGTTTCTACTCAGATCATGGTAGAATCTGGCACCGGACTTTTTGGGCATCACCAGGTCCAGCGAGATCAGGTCCGGTATGTTTTTCTTGACCTGCTTCAGAGCCTCAAAGCCATCCGAAGCAGTTTCTACATCGAACCCGGCTTCGATCAGTGCTGCTTTGAGGAATTTGCGAACGTCGGCTTCATCGTCAACGACCAGGATCATTTTATTGGCCCTGTCTGTCATACTGCTCTCCTATCTACTCCGTTCCGAATTCTCTGATTTACTTGAATCCTCATACAATGTCACCAGCCTTTTCCGCGGAAATTCCATCCGGAAACGAGCACCCTTGTCAGGCTCAGATTTTACAACAATCTTACCACCGTGCTCCTGAACTATTTTTCGTGTAGTCAGTAGTCCCAAGCCAGTTCCTTCTCCACCTTTGGTCGTAAAAAAGGTTGTAAATATCTTCTTCTTGACATCATAGTCAATTCCACTGCCATTGTCAGACACTTCGAACACGAGTGTGCCTTTTTCTTCAGTAAGCCGGATTATCACCTCGGTTCCCTTTTGTTCACCCATCTGGCAAGCATCGATGGCATTGGAAACAAGATTCGTCAGGCAAGTGTGTATGCCATCCGGGTCAAGCGGGGCCTTTCTGACACTGCGTGGCAAATCAACCTTTAGTTCAATGCCTGACTGGGCAGCGATATCCTTGTAAAGATCGACAATATCATGGATCAGATCGGCTGGTTTGATCATTCTAAGTTCGGGCAGACGGCCCTTTGAGAAACTCAGGAAGTCCTTCACGAGACTTGTTGTCTTGTCGAAGTTTCGCTCCAACATCTCCCATCCCTCGGTAATCATCTCACTGTCATTCTTCTTCAGCCCCAGACTCACGATATACTTACCGCCCTCAAGTCCCATTAAGATGTTCTTGATGCTGTGCGCGAGACCGGCGACAGTCTGACCCACGGCTCCCAACCGCTCGGCTTCGATTACATCGTGTTCGAGTTTCTTCAGAGCCGTTACATCAGTTGATATTTCTATGACGTGAGCGATGTCTTCACCCGATCGTGCCAGAGCAGAAGCAGTGACTGCGTAATGAATATCCTGTCCACGCTTGCCCATTCCAACCTGATTGGAGCGGTGTACTTTTCCATCCCGGAATGTTTTTTCGGCCGGACAGTTTGGACACTTCGAAGTACGACGCTTGTAAACTTCATAACAGTGACGATTAACCACATCACCGAAGCTTCTCCTGAAAGCTTCGTTGGCTCGGGCGATCCGGTAGTCTTTGTCAATAACCGCAATGTAGCAGGGAACCCGATCAAAGAGGACCTGGTACTCCTGTTGCCAGCTTTTGGTACCGGTGACAGTTCTTGTCATCTCAAGAACATAATCAATCGGGCCGTCTTCGGTTTTGCGAAGCGGTGCTACATGCCCTACATAGTGCGTCGACTTACCGTTTTTGTCGACCCCTACTGCATCCGCCACAACGACTTTACCATTATCAAAGACACTGTCTGAAGGGCATTCGTCGCAGGGGCGATGGAGCTTCTTGTAGACGGCATAGCATTTCTTACCGCGCCAATCGCCAAAGTTTCTCTCAAAAGCCTCGTTGGCTTCAACGACATTGTACTTGCGATCAATCACGGCCACACAAAATGGCACTTCATTAAACAGTGCCTTATAGACCATATCCTTCAGGCGTCGTGGCTGATCGACTCGTTCTTTTCGCTTCATCGGTCGGGTTGCCCCCCTTCAGATGGATTGGAGCCGGTGAGTTGTCGGACCTTTGCCAGATACTTGTCAATATCAACCGGTTTCTCAAGATAGCCATCCGGTTCGGGAATCGATTCATTCGGCAGATAGGCTCGAAAATCAAACTTATCTTCCTGCTCGGCACCACTTATGAAAAGTACCGGAATGGTCTGAGTGTCCTTACTCTCTCGGAGTTTCTGATACATCGAGACTCCAGACTCTCGAGGCATCATAATATCAAGACAGATAAGGTCAGGCTTCAAGTCGCTCACCATCTCATAACCTTCCTCGGCACTATTGGCCACCGTCGGGGAGAAGCCGTTGGCACGCAGAATCATGGCCAGGTACTTGGCCACATCAGGTTCGTCATCAACTATGAGTACGTTAGCGCCCAACCTGTTCCTCCTGCTTCATGGCGGTCTCAAGAGTAATATCCGGCATGATGACATTCTCGCCACTGTGTGGGCTGAGAACCTCGATCATTTTCACTTGAAGGTAATCCGGCTGGGCTCCGGTATGGCAAGTCACGCATAGTGTCAGGGTCGCTTTGGTAGAGTCCTTCGCGCCAGCCAGCTGATGACAGGCCATACACTGCTTGTGCATGGCATCGACATACGACGATGCCAGATAGGTGTCTAACGTATCGGCGGCACTATCTGCATAGAGATCACTATGACAGTCCCGGCACTTCATAGCTGAAGATTTCTGTTTTTCCATTTCGGGCTGATGGCAAACATAGCAGCTAATGTTTGCTCCATCATGGTCACCGTGCCAATCATGACGGAAAACGTCAGTCGTCGCATACATGTTTCGGTGGCAGTCGGAGCACGCGCTCTGCTTATCTTTGGGTATGTTCATGTGATGGCATTTCACACATGACTCCTTGCTGCCAAGACTATCGACATGCCGGGCATGATTGAACATGGTTCCAAAGGAGTTGTGATTACCATCGACGAACAGTGTATCTCCACCCAGAGCACGCTGAGCAGGGATCATCTTCACGCCCTTACTCTGAATTTCATCTCCGGGCATAAATGCAAACCCGAGAGCGAAAGCCAGTATAAACGCAAGTGAGTACTTTGTGCGTGCGGCAACAAGAGGAGTGCCCAACCAGACCCGAGATGAATAGTCAAAGACAGGTTCGGTGTGGGGATCGCTTTCAGGATGTCTGGGGCGTTTGTCCCAGATATGGAACCTCTCGACAGCAAATAGGAAAGCCAACGCAGCTGCCGACACAACTCCCAGACTGACTGCAATCTCCATCCACGAGGGAACGTAGGAATCTCCGGTGGTGCTGAGCATGGACAACCCACCCACATTCATGCGATTGAAAATCATCCCGAACACGACCAGGAATGATCCTACCCATTGTCCGCCTGCACTCAAGCGGATGCGGGGAATTGAGAATAAAACTATCGGAATGATGGTCGATAAGAGTAACTCGGTCACGAACAGATTACTCTCCCAGGAACCATCAAACATCATACCCCATTCGCCAGCCAGGGCAATATCTCCCAGCTTCACAATGAGGTAGACCGCCAGTACCCAGATAGCTGCTTTTGCAAGACCGGCGACTCTTTTGGTGTCCGGTTTGCGGCGATACAGCCAGTGCGATGCCAGACTCTCCAGCGACACCATCATCAACCCCAGAGCTACTGCTGAAACAAAAAATTGTACCGGCATTATTGCCGAGTACCACAGAGCGTGCATTTTCTGGGGCATGATCAGAAACAGCGATCCAAGCGATGATTGATGCAACGTCGAGAGCATTATGCCCACCAGGACCAACGGGAACCGCACTTTCATCAGAACACTACGAATCCTGGCATACCGGCTGAACTCCTCCAGCGGTACAGGACTGAACTCCAGAGCCAACACAGTGGAGTACAGCATCACACACCAGCCAACTTCAAAGAGCGGTGAATGCGGATTCCAATAGATTATCATGTGCCAGATATTCCATGGCAGGCCCAGATCAACAAGTAGTCCACCAACGACCGCTATATATCCAAGAAAAGCTGTCAACACTGCTGGCTTGACGAGGTCGTGATACTGCTCACGTTTGAATATATAGAACATGGCTGTCATTACAAAACCACCGCCAGCCAGAGCAACGCCAGCCATGACATCAAAGCCAATCCAGACTCCCCAGGGGGTAGCGTCGGTAAGATTGGTCGTGACTCCCAGTCCAAAGACAAACCTGGTCACACCAACAGCCGCCGCCAGACCTAACAGAGTCCAAAGGACAGTTTTTGTATTCTGCACTCTATTCATAGATCAATCCTTGTCCTCATTCTGATTTTCGCCAAGTTTCATGCGGCGTTTGATTATCCAATTGAGCCCGTACATCACGCCCCCCATTCCGGCGAACGCATACGGAACTGATTTCATAGCCAATTCAGTTGTCTTCGGCAGTGGTGTAGTACTGGTCTCGGAACCATAGGTAAGGAAGCTCAGATCAATGTCCGAGATATACAAAACAGATGTACCACCAAACTCGTGTTCACCCCATACTCGGTCAATATATTGGCCGGGGTGTTCTTTTATCCGTCTATGAGCTTCGGCAATCAACTTGTCGCGATCACCAAAGATCGTTGCCTGCGTAGGGCAGACTTCTGTGCAACCAGGTTGTTGTCCCTTCTTGACCCGATCATAGCACATAATGCACTTCTGAACATACGGTACTGGTTCGTCCCAGTCGTAGCGTGGGATGCCGTACGGACAGGCCATCATACAGTAACGACAGCCAAGGCACTTGTCCTTCTCGTAGACAACGATCCCTTCCGGCGTCTGGTGCAATGCCCCAACCGGACAGACCGAGGCGCAAGCTGGCTCGATACAGTGACGGCACTGTTTGCGAATAAACTGCTTGTCCGGTTTCTGAACAATTGATGTCCAATTCCTCGATGAGAGACCATCGTTTTTGTGCCACTCACGAGGTACATCCTGAGCAAGTCCGTTAACCGTTTTGCAAGCGGCTACGCATTCCCGGCAGCCGATGCACTTGGTTACATCGGTCAGAATTGCGGAACTCATACCGGTGCTCCTTTCTTGTTCAGGGTCGTGCAAACATCATCATCGGTACCGGCGGGAAATTTCCAGGCCACATTGGAGATAACCTGAGAGAGAGGAGTCAGTATACAATGGGCCAGCTTCGTAAATGGCAGCAGTATGAATATCACCTCTGCTGATAATATATGCACAAGCATAGATATCTGATAAGTTGCCGGACCAACATTCAAATTGGCACAGATGTAGCCGCTGACAAACGGGATAACCAGTACCAATGGCCACAGGTAATCCTGCTTGCGACTGATGAACCTCGATGCAACGCTACCCACTCGGCCAACAAACAGCGCCAGAGCGAACACTATGGTCGATATTGTAAGCCAGTCAGCCCACTCTTTGGGTAAGGTCCACCAGCCGAAGCCAATAACGCCACGCCAGAGTTCCACGTGAGCATACAGAAATATTGGCACCAGCAAAAGGCCAACGTGAAACAGTATTGAGAACAAACTGTACGCTGGTCGTCTGGTGAAGACGCGGTTAACAGGAACAAGCCACATCAAGGTACGCCGAACAATAAACCTCCAGGGCAGGGTTTTGTCACCGGCCTTGCGATAAGCTTCAACCGCACCGAAAATATCCAGCGCGAGGATTCGAAGAAGGCCGAGCAACATCACGGCCAGACTCACTCGAAACAATGGGCCTCGCGCAAAATCCAGGAAGGCATCCATAATCTATTTGTCCTCCTCACTGTTGTCATCTTCAGGGATCGCTACTATAAGCGAGTCATCGAAAATAATCGCTTTGTAGATCAAGTCATGAAGTCCCACGACTTCGCAATCAATCTCCTGGTCTTCCACCAGCTCCTTGAGCTGTTTCTTGCAATTGGCACATGGAGCTACCAGGTATTTGCAACCGGTCGCCCTGATCTGATCGGCCTTGAGTTTCCCACCAATCGTAGTACGATAGGCGCGTATCTCATCGAGTGACACTGTGCCACCACCACCACCGCAACAGATATTGTCTTCGCCTTTGGGTGTCATTTCGACGAAGTTCGGGCAGAAGGCTTTAAGAAGTTCACGCGGTTCGTCGATAATCCAGCCCTGACGGGCGATATTGCATGGATCATGATACGTTACCTTCTCAGTGATCCCGTTGGGATCAAGCTTGAGTTTGCCCTCTTTCCATACTCTGTGTGTATATTCCATGATATTGATCACTGGAAAAGCATCTTCACCACCGCAATAGGTAGGCAGGAATAACTTGGCGGATCGGGAGGCGTGACCGCATTCACCGATCAGTACCGTTTTTCCTTTGAGGCGTTTTGTCTCAACATCGATCTTCTTAACTACGCGCTCAAGAATACGATCACTATAGAAAAGACCGTAGTTGATACCGTCGAAATAGCCAGTGCCAGTGGTCCATGAGTCACCTGTGGCCGTAAAAACAGCCGCGATCCCCATAAGCGTTTCCGCTTCCATCAGGAAATCTGATACGGCCGGAAAGAACACATAGTCGGCTCCCTCGACATCCAATGGGAACTTGATATCGACGCTCTTCTCCTCAAGCATGTCTTCCGAAAGGAACTCCAGCGTATCAACCAGTGCCGGAACCGGTATCGCCGATGTATTGCCGGATGTTCCCTCTAGTTGCTCGCGGGTGCTGACCACCAGAGCACGGGGAGCAATCCCAATCTCGCTCAGAATGTATCTCCCCAGGTGGGTGACAAGTCCGTGATCGATACCGGATGGGCAATCGTTGACACATCGACGACAGGCGGTGCAGTTGTAGAAGCTCTCGGCCATCTCCTGAATCTTCTCATCTGTAAGATACCCCGAACCGGTGACACGTCCGCGCAGTATTCCCCCCATAGTGAAATGCCTGCGGTAGACACTCAGTAACAATTCTGACCGATAACAAGGGATGTCCTTGAGGTCACCGGTCGCCTGATAGACTTGACAAGTGGTGGCGCATCGGGAACACTTGGCACTCACTCTGATGAAGTGATCAAGGGCCATGCGGTAGTTGGAATGTTTCAGTATCGCGGCAAAGGCCTCAAGAAACTGACGCGGGCGATCGTTGATATCGAAATCCTCAATGTGATAGCGCACGTCGAGTTTTTGCTTCTCAATCACCTCTGGTTTTCTGGTGGATACGAAGGCCTTTTGTCTCTCCTCCGCAGTGATCTGTCCTGTGCTCATCTAATCTACAGTCCTAGCCGTTGTCGTTGCCACATCATAGGGCAAG